>JACREZ010000028.1 GCA_016212665.1 Ignavibacteriota bacterium | reverse complement strand
TGGAACGACAAACGCGAATACGGAAACTGAATGCATTCCAACTGATCGAAGAAACAATTGAGTATATGAAATCGAAAAACCATGCTAAGATACTGAACGCCGCTTAATGAAAAGTTTACACAACATTTGGTTATGATTCACTTTCTTCCGTTTTATTCGTTTTCTATATAGCATTTTACACCAAATCAATCAGTATTTTAATTTTTTTCATGCGAATTGTCTCTCTATACTTTCTCTTGCTCTCAGCGCTTTCACTCGTCTTCGCGGATGAATCAAAAATGTTATCATTGAAAAAAACGACTGAGCGAATTTCCATTGATGGCGTCATTGAACCTGCCTGGGCAACAGCCGATTCTATCTCCGACTTCATTCAGCAACAACCGTTTCATGGTCAGCCCGGAACAAAGCGAACGGTGGCAAAAGTCCTCACGACTGACGAAGCATTGTATTGCATGATATACTGTGAAGACGATGTTACCAACATCCAGCAGAACACAGGAAAACAGGATGACTTCGGCGGCGATGTCGTTTCGATTATGTTCGATACGTTCGGAGACAAACGAACGGCGTACAAGTTTGCCGTCAGCGCATCCGGCATCCGCGCAGATTGCCGTTTACTTGATGACGCTCGCAACCGCGATTATAGTTGGGATGGCGTTTGGTTTGCCGATGCGAAAGTGAACGGCAACGGCTACATTATCGAAATGGAAATTCCGTATCGAACAATTCAGTACGATGAAAAACTGACCGAGTGGGGATTGGATTTCGACCGGTGGATTCCATCATCGAAAGAAGATTTATACTGGTGCAACTACGAGGAGAACGAAGGACAACGAATATCAAAATTCGGAAAGTTGAAGTTTGAAGATTTTACTCCGTCGGTTCATGGATTGAATTTGGAAGTTTATCCGGTCGGCATCGCAAAGGCAACACATCTTCGGGGAACTGATTACAAAGTGGAACCGGATGCAGGAATTGATATTTTCTATAATCCTTCTCAATCGCTCACGTTCCAATTGACAGGCAATCCTGATTTTGCGCAAATCGAAGCCGACCCGTTCAGTTTCAACATCTCCCGTTATGAATCTTACTTCAGCGAACGACGTCCGTTCTTTACACAAGGGAACGAAGTCTTCATGCCATCGGGTCGTGAACGGAATTCCGGTTTCTATCGTCCGCTTGAGTTATTTTATTCGCGTCGTATCGGCAAAAAACTTCCCGACGGTTCGGAAGTTCCGCTTCAGGTCGGAACAAAAGCATTCGGCAGATTTGAAGATTGGGAATACGGCGGCTTCCTTGCAAAGACCGGTGAGCAGGATTATATGCTCGACACTTTCTCGCTGACAGAACCACAAGCAATTTTTACTTCTGCAAGAATCAAGAAACAAGTTTTGGATAATTCATCGGTCGGAATGTTGTTCGTCGGCAAGCATACTTCAACAGATGACTACGGAGTGCTTGATATTGACGGAGCGATTCGTTCATCTGAGTGGCAGTTGGCGTATCAGTTTGCTCGCTCGTTCAAAGGTTCCGACGGAGACTTTGCCGCATCCGCCGGATTCACATGGTTCAAAGATGATTGGATGACACTCGTGCGCGGACGACACATCGGAAAAAATTTCGACATTAGTCAGGTCGGTTTCGTTCCGTGGATTGGAACCTCAAATCTCGTCGGCATTACGGGACCACGCTGGTATTCCGATGAAGGAGAAATCCGGACGATTCTTTTGTACGGCGGCTTCGCTCTTTATGATGAGCGAGTAGATAATTTCATGGATTATGCAGGGGTGCTTGGCTACAATATGCAGTTTCGTTCCAACTGGGGATTTGAAATCAATCTCGATGCGGGCAAATCAAAAGATTACAACATTGAATACGATTCGTACTCGGCAAGTTTTTCCAGTTGGTATAACATTTCTCCAACGTGGAATGCAAGTTTGTACGGTGGATATCAGAAGACATACAACTTCAACCGGAATTATCTTGCATCATATTCTTGGGGCGGAGTTTGGTTTGAATGGAAACCGGTCAATGTTCTTGAAATCGGAACTTCACTTGATATGTTCAGAGAAGGAAATCCCGACGGAGAACTCGAAGACCTGACGCTCAACTCACGACCGTTTATCTCCTTCACTCCGGTCAATGATTTGAATCTCCGATTTTATCTCGACAATGTATATGTGAACTCCACCGAACATGTCGAGCAGTTTATCGGCGGACTTCTCTTCTCGTATCAATTCCTCCCGAAGAGTTGGATATATTTTGCTCTGAATGAAGTCGCTGATCGAAGTTCGGAACGTGATGTTCTTGGAAATATTCTCCCCCAGCGTATGCACATAACCGATAGAGTCGGCGTGTTGAAGGTGAAGTATTTGTATTATCTCTAATCATCTTTGCGCCTCCTTCGCGTTCTCTGCGGTTAAAGAAACATTTCTCAACCGCAGAGAACGCTGAGAAGACGCGAAGGGCGCGAAGGGTATCTTGTGTTTTTCAAATAAAGTATTTTAGCGTAGAATAACCTTCCCCGAATCATTCGCCTTCACCCAATACCCTATACCTGGAACGATACTATCGCTAACAGCATAACCAGTTACAGTCGAGTAGCCATAGAAATTACTCGAAATTAAATTAGGAGGAATTGTTTCAAGACTATCCACAAAAACCGATTGAGAGATTGAGCCGATAATATTCCATCCCTTCCTCACAGCAAATGTATCAACAAGGACTTTCTTCCCGATAGCGAAAACAGAATGTGAGGAATCTGACTTCAACCAATAACCGTTTCCCACGTGTAACGATTCGGCAACACGGTATTTGCCATCATACTGAAATGCCTCAGAGGAAGTTGTTGAAAATACTCGTTTCTTCGTTTGAACAAATGTTTGAAGAGGAAGCGAAACCAAGTTCCATCCCTCTTCAAATGAAACGCTTTGAAAAATAATAGAATCAGAAAACGGATGCATCCACACACCATCGTTCGTTCCTGCAAGAAGCAACCCGTTATTGACGGAAAGAGAAAAGACAGATAAATCAGAAGGAAAGTCATCAGCAAAGGATGTCCACAGTTCCCCCTGATTTGTTGATTGAAAGACTCCTCCATGTTCCATTCCGGATAAGAGTGTTGTTCCGTTTTGAATTAAGGCATTTACTTTTATTGTTTCGGGAAGTCCAACACTTTTCCGCTCGAACATCGAATCAATGAGAGAGTATTTGTACACTCCGGAATCTAACGTCCCAATAAAAATGCTTTCATCAATACCTTTCATGACCGTAACAAAGTCAATCCTTCCATCAAATATAGGAGTATATGAACGACGATGCCAACTTGAGCCTTCATCAACTGAGTTAGTAATATAATTGAAGTATGACGTGAATAATTCTGAGTTAATGACAGTTAAACCAACCGAGCAATTCATCGGCAACGCGTCCCAAGTTTCACCTTCGTCTTGTGAACGATAAACATCTTGACCAATTAAACAATTATTGACCAATTGGTTTATAAAAAAAATTGAGTTTGAGGTCTGGACAAGACTACTTACACTTCCATTACGGAGTGTCGTTGATCGCCATTCTTCGCCGTGGTTTGTCGTTATATAGATTGGTGAAACATTATACCACATCAATCCCGCTATCATTCTATTTCCTCGTTCTAACAGCGCTGACACGTTGAATAGACCGATTATTCCCTTACTACTTGCATTCCACAATCCCCCGTGATTAAACGAACGAAATATTCCGTTCACCGTCCCCGCCAAATACACGCTGTCATTTGTCAGGAGTGCATTAACAATTTTCCCTTCCGTCCCCGGACATTGAAACCACTGTGCCAATCCATAGGAAGGAATCATCAACCATAAAACAAGAGCAAGAAGAAACGGCATCCCTCTGTTCTTCGTTCTCATTTGTTTATGATTCGCACATCTCATATCTCACAACTCACATGAGTCCCGACTTCTTCAACTCCCCGCTAATCATTTCCGCCGCTTGTTGTTTTGAAATCTGAAGTCGTGAGCCGGAGGCTGAGATTGCCTGTTCGAGTGTTCCTTGTTTTTGCGTAAGCCACCGGTACACATGATAGCCCAACCGGTTTCTGTCATTCGGTTCGACGGTGGGAATTGCACTGACGCTTGCATACGCTTTCGCTTCGATGCTCTCCGGTGAAAATTGTTGAACTGCTGATGCTGGTTTCGTTGCCATAATCTCGTTTCTTGTTTTTCGTTTGTAGTTTGTAAGACAACAAAAATATAACCAATCATCTGATGAAAATAAAACACTCCCGAAACACGTGTAACGAGTAACCGATAACGTGTAACTTCCACCGAACGGAGAACGAATTTTGCATTGCCTACGTTAGAGTGCTATATTCAATCACCAAAAAATGAGACTTTACCGATACATCCTCCGCGCTCACGCCGGTCCGTTTCTCTTCTCTTTCTTCACACTGATGTTCATCTTTCTTCTCCAATTCATCATGAAGTTTGTTGACCAACTCGTCGGGAAAGGATTGAGCGCAATCGTGATTGCCGAACTCATAATTCTCAATCTTGCATGGATGGTCGTGCTTGCCGTTCCGATGTCGGTGCTGGTGGCGACGCTTATGGGCTTCGGCGGACTTTCTTCCCGCAACGAAATCACCGCAATGAAAGCAAGCGGCATGAGTTTGTATCGGATGATGGCTCCGGTCATTTTCATGAGCATCCTTCTCGCGCTTCTTCTGTTTGAATTTTACAACGACATTCTTCCTGAAGCAAATCACCGATTGAAGACTCTCATCTTCGATATCAGAAGAAAGAAGCCGACCTTCACGCTCGTGCAGGGAATGTTCTCACAGGAACTTCCGGGCTACAGCATTCTCGTCCGGAAAACATTTGAAGGAACGAACGACCTCGAAGGCGTCACAATTTATGATTACACTCAGCCCGAACGAAACGCCGTCATCACGGCAGAACAAGGAAAAGTTTCATTCACGCCCGATTTCAGGAACCTCATTATGGATCTGGACGAAGGAGAAATTCACGAACTCACAACGACCGAATCAGACAAGTATCAACGCATCCGTTTCAAACAACATCGCATCGTGATGGATGTCGAGGGCTTTGATTTCGAGCGTTCAAGTCTGGGAACGTTCAGCCGCGGCGAGCGTGAATTGAAAGCGAACGAACTCAGTCGCTTGGTTGATAGTCTCAAACAAGAAAATATCACTGCAACCCAAGCAGGCGTTTCGGAAATTGAACGGGATTTTACAGCGCCTCGTTCGTACGCGCGGCAAATTCCTCAAGGAGCGTTCCTTACACCAAAACCGAATCCGCATGTTACCGCGACTGTGCGGGCAAGAACGACACTCAACTCCATCGCCGCGCAACTTGCGCTCATCAATTCCAACAACGACCGTATCAACGAAAACTTAGTTGAGTTGTATAAGAAGTATGCGATTCCTGTTGCGTGCATTGTGTTCGTGTTCATCGGCGCGCCGCTCGGCGTACTTGCGCGGCGAGGCACGTTTGGCATGGCGGCAACGCTCAGTCTCGGATTTTTTCTTGTCTATTGGGCATGTTTGATTGGCGGAGAAAAACTCGCTGACCGGAGTTTACTCTCCCCGTTAGTCGGAATGTGGATGGCGAACATCATCATGGGAACGCTGGGATTGTATCTCACTTTCCGCATCGGAAAAGAAACGCCGCAACTCCGCTTCGACCGCTTGAAGCGATTCATCCCGAAATCTCTCCGCTCGCCGGAAGAACAACCGACGGAGTAACATGCGCCAATTAGACAGATACATTCTCCGACAGTTTATCGTTACGGCAATCTTTGCTGTCGTGGCATTCGTCGTCGTCTTTCTCTCGGTTGATATGATGGAAAACCTCGATGACTTTATTGACCATAACGCGACGCTTGGAATTATCCTGACGTATTATCTCTACTTCATGCCGGAAATTATCAAACTGACAATTCCTGTCGGCATGTTGATGTCGGCGTTGTTCACAACGGGACGGCTTTCTACGTTCAATGAACTGACGGCAATGAAATCGAGCGGTATCAGTTTGTACCGGATGATGGTTCCTTTGCTTGTGTTCTCGCTTTTCGTTAGTGCGGCATCAATTTATTTTAACGGCTGGATTGTTCCTCAGGCGAACAAGAAAAAGTTTGCCATCGGGCGGACGTATTTCAAAAAAGGAATCGAGTATATTTCAAAAAATAATATTTTCATTCAGGATAATCCGACGCGCATCATCTCGCTCGGTCAGTATGATGACCTTTCGGATGTCGCAACAACAGTTTCGCTTCAGGAGTTTGATGCCGTTGACCCGACAATCATCACGGCACGATACGATGCACGGGAAATGCGCTGGCAACCTGATACAAAAACGTGGACTCTCGGCAACGGAACGATGCGCATATTCACAAACGGAAAAGAATCCATCAGCAAATTCACTTCGATGGCATTGACGCTGAACTTCACTCCCGACGATATCAGAAAAAAGCAAGAGCATCCCGACGAAATGGATTATACATCGTTACATCGTTTCATTGAAAATCAGAAACGCGCCGGGCAGGATGCGGCACGATGGGAAGTGGATTACTACGGGAAAATAGCGTTCCCGTTTGCTAGTTTTATTGTGGTGTTGTTTGGTGTACCGTTCTCATCCGTCAAACGGCGGGGCGGGCTTGGCGTGGAGTTCGGGATTGCTGTTGCAATTTGTTTCTTCTATATGATTTTTTTGAAAGTGAGTCAGGCGTTCGGCTACAACGGAGACCTCCATCCGGTTCTGACTGCGTGGCTGGCAAATGGAATTTTTCTTGTCTTGGGAATTTATAATTTGCTACGTGTACAGAAGTAGGGTTAAAGAATTGAATCATTGACGATTGCCTACGGCTCGTAGAGAGTCATTGACGATTTTTAATAATCAATGAATCATTGATTCAATCGTAAATCGTCAATAAAAACTATATCTTCACTCAGAAGGTCTTAACTTTTTCTATTTGGCTTACTACCAAATTATACCGCTCGCTATTTGGAGGTAGAATTGTTAAATACCGTTCAAGAATACCAATCATTTTTTCTTTTTCTGCTGTAATCCCATAAATAATGGTGAGATTTAGGTAGGCTGATTCCAAATTTTTATTTACTGCTATTGCCCTCATCAAATCTTTTTCCGATTCGTTCAGTTGACCCAGTCCTAACAAAATCTCTCCTCTTGCCGCAAGGAGTTCACCATCTTCAGGATTTCGTTGAAGATAAAAATTCATGTGTTTTAATGCTTCTTCTTTTTTTTCCTGACGTAGCAAGATGAGTACTAATTGTCTCCTTGCTTCAAGATGTTCGCCGTCATACTTCACTGCCAATCGAAACATTTGCTCACTTTTTCCAAGAAAGCCTTTGAGTGAAAATATCGTTCCAATTTTTCCTGCAAAGTTTACCAGATTTTGCTTATTCTCAACTTGTTCTAATCTGTTTACTATCCTCTCATCGAGAGTATGTTGATTCGAGTCCGGAGTTGGTTGAAAAAACCAAAATGTCGGACCGTTCCTTTTTTCATTAGGTGAAATCTCATGAAGCAATTTGCAAGTTGTCCTTAAAGAATCATAAAAATTGATGAACGTTTTATACTGTTGTGTATCTAAAACGTACCTGTCATAATCAAAACTACTTCCAATGATGTAATCAAAATTTCTGTACAAGTCGAGATGATAAAATGGTTCAACCGACTGCGGAAGGACCGGATGAAAAGGAATCGGAACGATAAAATAATTCCTTTCCTTCAGTTCCATTCCCAACGGCAGAGTGGCAATCGTTTTCCCCGGTGGCATGTTCTTTTTCATCCACTCTTTCGCGAGCGTTCTTGTGTCCGGCAATAAATATGTATTCTGATATTTCAACACCCCGATAGCAGGAGGAACAACACACACAAATCCAAGAATCGGAATAACAATAAACCTCAGAAACACCGGGGATATTTTGTTTACATATTTTTCTCTCAGCAACCTTCCCGCTGCAACGATACCTGCCGAACCAAAAAGCACGATAAACGGAAGTACGGGAAGCGCATATCGTTCCGCTCTCATCTCCCATGAAACCAATACGCCTAAATATATTACAGGAAATAAAACCAGGATGATTGATTCTTTCTTTCTCTTATAAACGACATAACCGAAAAAGAAACCTGCGGCTATTGCTATTGGAATCCCTACACTCGAAGGAATAGTATCGAAGAAATAATAACTGCTTGTATTTTGGCTGGGGTCAATTCCTAAATGTCCTGTTGCGACATGGTATTGTTCAAACGAAAAACTGTAATAGAACTCATCGAAGTGAGTCAGGATAAAAGGATTGATTACTATAAACACAATTCCAGATAAAGCAATCGCAATCAGAAAGTTAAGACTTACTATAGACTGTTTGGTATTTCGAGAAATTGATTGCATCAAATGTGCAGTCAAGAGTACAATAAGGAGAATCGCTCCATTATATTTTGATGCTGTTGCTAATCCGATAGCAACGCCAGAAAGTATGTACCATTTCTTTTTAGGTTGATTGTATAATTTCAATATGAAATATAGGGACAGAACTGAAAAGAAGGTTAAAGCGGAGTCAACACTGATAACATGGGATTGCTTGAGATGAATTGGATTAAGAGACAACAATAGGGCAACTAAGAAAGCTACAAATTTATCAAAATATTTTCGAGCAATGATGTAAAGAACAATTATGGTGCTTACATCAAAAAAAACTGAAACAAGCCGTCCGAGAACAATGAACGTACTTGGGTCATTTACGTATGCCTGATGATATGCTTGTACATTAGGATACAAACCCAAGACTGAACCAATGAGGTAGTGAAAAGTCTGTACAAGAAATTGTACATAAAATGTTAAGGCAGGATAATTAAAAAAGTGAGGATTGAAATCGAAACCTTGTCCATCCCAGTTCCAAAATTTCCATGCTATGTGAAACGGATATGCCTCCTCATATATCTCCGGTAAACTCCAATTGATATTCCATAATCGAATGGAAAATGCAAAGACAAGAATACTGAGTAAGAAAAGCCATTCTTTTCTGTTATCTCTTGAACCTATCATTATTCCTCTTTGCTATCTAACAAAATGAATCAATGACTCAATCGTAAATCGTCAATCAATTCAATCGTCAATCAAAAAGTATAATTCAACTTTAATTCTTTTATCGGAACCATCCCGAACGGCGTCGGCTGCATTTTCAGATTCACACGCGCTTCGAGTGCGTTGTTGTATCGCGCGGCTGTCCACGCGGCATCAAGCGCGCTGAGAACGTGATTGATGACGGCAACGCTGACCATCGTAGATGCTACATCGTAGTAATCATTCGCCTGTGCGCGCATCCGTGAATAGATTTTGAAACGGGAATCATTTGCCGGGGTAAAGTCGGACGGTTTGACTTCAATTTTCTTATCGCCCGTTGTCGGGTCTGCATCATCCCATCCGGCATAAAACTGCACGTACTTTCCAATCAACTCATAGTATTGTTGCTGACCATAATACGGAAGTGTGTGTGTGAATCCGTTAGTTGTTCCATCTGCAACCTGTCGTTCAACCGCTTGTAACTCTTCCCAATTAATACTACCAAACGGTGGTGTATGACGATTCGGGTCGTTCGGGTCATAACTGCTTGTATATACACTCGGGTCCCATGAAGCGCCTGAGTTCAGCATGGCAATATGACTTTCAATCCATTCCGCGTAACGCACCGCGCTCCAATGCTCGTTCGCATACGCCTCAAACAACACTGTCTGGTCGTCTCCTTTTTTGTCGTAGAGATAGGCGGTCACAAGCGTTCCGACTTCTATACCGAAGAAGATTGCACCTTTGAGATAATTCCCCGCGTACACTTCGCCCGCCCCGGGCACAAGAAGCGACATCGCTCCTGCAAGCCACGGCGATGTTGTATTTGTGGATGTCATCGCTTCATCCGATTGAAATGACGACGGAGTTGACAACTGAAACGTGTTCAACTCTCTCGTACTGAAAAAATCTACTTGCGGATTTCCGGTGAGATGAAGTTCTTTCGGTTCACCTGCAACAGCGAGATGAGCAAAAAGAAGAATACTGAAGAGCATTTGTGTGAATTTCATAGTGTCTTTCTATTGAACATTATTCTATAAAATTGTTAAACATTATGTGATACGGCTTTACGAATAAATTTAAACCACGAAGGACATAAAGAGTTTTTCACAAAGTTCACCAAGAAACAAATCAACTCTGTGTCCCTTTGTGAAATACGTTGAGGTCTTTGTGGTACATCAATCAAACTCAAACCCGAACAACACACCGAAATGGAATTGCCATTCTTTTCCGTACGTGACAGTTGTTTGTGCATTTCGAATTTCCCGGTCAAACTCGTCCAAGCCGTATGTTGCATTGAAGAAAACACGAGTCGGGAAAGCGTAGTACGAAAACGCTTCGAGTCGTAACTCAATGCCGACATCTTTCTTGAACTTCAATCCGCCCGGACTTCCTTCTTTCCACACATTTCCGACATCACTATACACGGCGGCGTAGAGTTTATCAAAGTATATGTGAAGCAGACGGAAATCAATTTTTTCAGAAATCGGGAAACGGTACGTGAGATTGCCGATGACAAATTCATTGCCGCCGAGCGAATAGAACGGATAGCCTTTCATCCCCGCAAGTCCGCCGATGTAAAAATCAAAAAAATTATCCACCGGAGGACCGAAAATAGTTCCGCCGCGCACATGCGTTGAAAGCGTGTGTCTCCAGCCGGGCAGAGCAATGTATTCTTTCCAACTTGCTTCAAGTTTATGGAACGATGGTCGGTCATATTTCGGAAGAAGGTAGCCGTCCTGAATTTCGTACTCACCTTCTGAATTGAACTTGTTGAACTCGTAATCGTAACGGAGCCGCACTTTCCTTCCGACAGGACGAATCTCCATCGTGCGCGACGGGGCGATTCCGTTGTACTCAAACTTTGCCGAGAGGTCATTGCCGATAAAATACAAATCACTGCTTGACTGTACTAAGTACGGAGCGTTGTTGCTGAGGTGAATGAGAAACTGACCGATGTTGGCAGTGTAACGGCTGTGAGCGAACCGTAATTCGAAATCGAGCGCTTCCGTAAACAATTTTTGCTTGAATGCAACATCGAACTCAATCAGGTTGTAAGAAATTTCCACCGGAAGCGTGTCGAGCGAGAGCCGTAGATAGGAATCGGTTTTGCGGGTAATGTTGTAAAACTCCAGCGACATTGCCGGTTCCAAACCAAGTTCATACAAACCCGGAAGTTTCCCGCGAAAATCAAAATTAAAAAATAAATCCCGCTCGAACTTGCTGTTCGCCGCCGCTCCGGCAAAAAAACCGTAACGCTCCAGCACATCGTATGAATACATGTAGAGTCCTGGCTTCAATATTTCCAATCCCGTGTTTTTCGGATTGTAGTTGTCCACTCTCAGGAACGGAATGAAGGATAAACTTGATGCGATGTTTTTGTATTCCGTCGAAGTATCAGCCGGAACTTTTGAATCATCATAGGAGCGAAGCGATTTCCAATCGAATATCGCGCTTACTTTGTTATGCTCTTCTGAAGCAAGTTTCACCGGCTGTTCATCCTGTTTGATGTAGTGACCGGCATTTTCCATCGGCGTTGACAACTGCGCCATCATGATTTTGTACCCGGTTGAAGTGTAGTTTGCAAAGGCAATTTTTCCATCACTGTTGAGCGAAGGCATGAACGCGCCGCCTAAGACATTTGTACGTTGTACTTTGTTCTTTGTGCTTAGGTTATATTCATAAAGATTGAAAATCCCTGTTTCATCCGAACTACATACAATCTTTCCGTCTTGTGTAAAGATTGCATTTCGTTCATCGGCAGATGTTTGCAGAACGAATGTTACTTCACCGCCGGTTGCAGGAATTGTCGCGATATCACGCCCGTCTTTGATGGAATAATCGAAGATAATTGTTTTCCCGTCGGGCGACCACTTGGGATGATAGACTTGTTCGCCGTTTGAATAGTTGGTGAGTTTTTGATAATTCTTTCCGTCTGCATCGGACGTTGCGAGATTCAACGTTCCATCCGAACCGACAACGAACGCGAGTTTTGTTCCGTCATTCGAGACGGAAACTGACGCGGCACGCCATCCGTGCGAGATACGTGTTTCTTCTTCCGTTTCAAGTTCATACACATACACATCGGAAAGATTCGACCAGTGCGGATTATCCCGTGTAATTTTGGTGTAGTAAATTTTCTTTCCGTCGGGAGACCAGGCAACCTGCGAGCGAACTCCTGCTTGCAGTCGTTTTTCTTCCTTCGTCGTCAAATCATACACATACAAACCGGAGAGACCGAAGTAATCTGCTTTCTTGTTCGAAACGTATGCAAGCTTCTTTCCGTTGGGAGAAAATGCGGGATAGAAATTTCCGAATCCTTCGAACGCAATCGTATCGAGCGGTGTCAAGGTTGCTTTGATGTTCTTCGTTCGTTCGTTGTAATCGCGTTGGAGATACTCGCGCCATTCGTTGTACACATCTTCCCCGTCCTTGCCAACCGCCCGTTTGATAGCGCCGCCGATTGTGAGTTCCGTCAGCAAAGAAAGATTACGTGAGATTTCAACAATCTTTTCCTGACCAAATCGTTCCGCAATGTACCGGACAAACGCAAAGCCCGCGTTGTATGATGATTCATTTCCCAAACTTGTCTTACCGAACACTGCCATCTCATTCCATGAAAGCATGTTTCCGTCGAGCGCGTACATGCGGAGAATCATATCACGGTGAGAGTCCCAGTAATCGTACGAAAGTTCATGACGGTTGTACTGAGCGACTCCTTCAGCGAACCAACTCGGAACCACAACGCCGGAAATCGGATACGAGACAACGACATTCGGAAACCCGTACAGCACATCCGTCCGCCGTTCCGATTCATAACCGAGCCATTGGAAATAAATTCCCGGTACGCGCCGACCGAATTTCATCGAGGTCTGAATCTGAATGATGTGAGTAAACTCGTGCGTGATAACGTTACGAAGCCAGTTGTGTGTTCCGCGCAAATCGAAATCGAGCGCGGGCGCCCAAATTTCTATTTTGTTGTCGAAGAAATATGCCGCACCATTTGAGTAATCATCATAATCTTTGATAATGAAACTGATTTTCTGGTCGGGCTTGTGGTTGTAGAGTGTCGTGACAGGTTCAAAAATCTCCTCGGCAATTTTTGAAACGACACGCGCTGTCCGCTCCGCTCCGTCGTGGTAGTGAACATAGAAATGTTCCGTCTCGATAGATTTCCACTCAAGTTCGGGATGATAAAATTCTTCCTGTGCATAGAGTGAGGTGTTGAACATCAACAACAAAAAACAGAGTACAAAGTACAAAGAACTAATTTTCATTCGATAGTAAACGTTCGCTTGGTGATAAAATCTTTTTGAACGACGATGGAATACGAACCCTGCTTCGTTCCCTTCTGCAGGAACAGTTCGACATTTTCTTTCACGCGGAATGTTCCTTCGTAACGGCGGCTGTTATCAAAAATATCAAATTGCTCGCCGACAGGAAGCGACTCGTGTTCGAGAATAAACTCGCCTTTGTAGTTTGATGTTGCCGTGATCTTTCCATCAATAAGGACGGGAATGGTACGGACAAAACTTGTATCATAAAGGTATTTGATAAAATATTTTCCGCTTGGAAATGTATCACCGATAGCATCGAAGAAATATCTCGGCAATGGTCCGCTCGAAGGAAAACCGGAGAACAACGTTCTCACAAATCGTTCCTTTGCATCATACACATTGATTTGCAGTCGCTTTGTTGTGTCGGTGACATAATAATTTGCCGTGTCCACCGGGAACGTACTCGTTCGTACATAGGTATAAAATACTTTCACCGACACGTTATCAAGCGCCACGCCATTCGTGCTTGTCACTTTGCCGTTGATTTGATACCCCAGTATCGGAACAGGCGCGTTGAAGGAATGATATTCCCGGCAAGAGAGCAACACAACGCATAATATTCCAAGCCAGACAATTCGCACACGCTCACTTCACAACGGCGATTTTGATGATTGCCATACCACTCTGCGATGCACCTTTTGCTTCGATGCGTGCAAAATAAATTCCGCTTTCGATGTTGGAGACATCCCACTCGATTTCGTTATCGAGTCCGCCTGTGCCTTGAGCGTTCAGCGTCGTTACCAAATCACCCGCTAAATCAAGAATCTTAATTTCGACCGAGGCATCTTCGCTGAGGAAATACCGGATGTGTGTTTTGAAATTATGTTCTGCACCGACCGGGTTGGGCCAATTGTACGCAAGCGATGTCGGAAGAAACTCGTTGCTTCGAGGATTAGGAACGCTTGCATCTTCGACTAAGCCGGTGTTTTGCGCGTCGTGCATGTATTGGGACCATGGATTATACCATCGAATTGATGGTTGAAAAAATTCCGGTAAAAAACCCAAATGCCATGTATAAACATACCCATCAACTCCAGCTACAGCTATTCCAATCCTTCCAGTATATCCGTCAAATGTTGGAAATACTGCGGGTGTTGAGCCGCCGTTCCTTCCTGCTTGAAGCGGAAGTCCTTTTGCTATCTCACCATTTTTATCATAGGCAACAACAAGCCCTTCTTGTGTTACTGCAACAATATCAACATCTATGTCTCCATCTATATCTGCAATGATTGGAGATGTGAGAATAGTTTTATCGGTTGAAACGATAATCGGGAAATTATCTAAGACCGCGCCTGCGGCATTGATTGCCCAAATCTTATTTCCGCTGAAGACAATAATGTCGCGTTGACCGTCTTTATCAATGTCAGCAAGGGCGGGAACATTTTTAATTTCTCCGTTCGTTGCAAAAGGAAATCCCGGCAGTACGTTCAAGTTTTCATCGGTAAGATAGACTTCTCCATTCGTCGAACCGAAGACGAGACATTCTCCTTTCACCGTTGAAATTGTTCCGGTTACAACAGGGAGTTTGTTGATGTTTGAAAAATTCTTTCGTCGAAAAATTCCATTCGACCGTACAAGAACAATATCTCCGTTCGATAGCGTCACGGCAAACCTATCCGGTTGTGCAAAGAGACTCATTCCCACAATATGTTCGCTTGTGTCTGCTGTGAGCGATACTTCGATGTGTGTTCCGTCAGATTTGTTGAACGATATAAGTCCATCCGACAATCCGAACGCAATGAACGAATCCGATGCAACAGGAGAAGTTACGGTCGAATTATAATCCAGTACAAATTCCTTCGTTTTATCAGATGTGCCATCGGAGTTTGTATCCTTCAACGACCAATACGAAACCAAGCTACCATGGGATGAAAGATGACACGCATTTTCACTTTGAACTATTTCAGGTTGTCCATCACCGCCGACATCTTTCAATACACCCGTTCCAAAAAATCCTTGTTGACAATTTGAATTTGATTGTGCTATTATTCCTGTTTGATTTCCGGTTGGGAAAAGCGGTGTATTTTGAGAAACATTCCAACTAAAAATAGAACTGTCTGTTGAAAGAACAATAATGGAACTACCACCGGCTATCTCCTGAGCATGAATAGAACTGTTTTTCAAATCTCCACCAATGTACTTAGGAAAACCATCCAATGGTTTCACATCATCCCCCACTTGAATCTTCACCGTCATCTGCGGTTTGCGAGCGGAGAAGTCTTTGAGATAGACGTGGCTGTTCGCTCCTGCGTAACTGTTGCTGTTCGGGAATGTCGTCGGAGTAAAAAAGTTTTTTCTGTTACGGACGGGGGCGGTGTTTCCTGAATACCAGAAATCGAGAGCGGTGCCGTCTTCACTGCCGGCGCCGGGTTCGAGAAACTCGTACGATTGCCCGATGTCCTGAGAGCCGTCCGCTTCTTCGAGGTCAACGCCGCGGTGGTCGGGATTGGCGTTCACTGAATTCGTCTGCAGGTTTGCTTCAATCACATGTTCATCAATATGCCAGATGAGCGCGCCGCCGTTGAACCACTCGTTCGTTTTCGTGTTGACTCCGCCGGGTAAACTCCAATCAAATTCGTCCACGTTAATAATTGTCCCGTAGAGCGAATCAATATCATACGCGTTAAAGTTTGTTGTATCGCGGTACCATGTTTTTGAATAGATGTTGCCGCCGAGTGAGTACGTAATTGTCACTCCATTGCTGTCTGCATCCCGGTTTCTATTTTCCAGCAGAAAATATTCTTTAGCGCTGATGAGAACTTTGTAAATTGTATCTTCCTGTCCGCTCTTGCTGACGGCGGGAAGCGAGTACAGCGAATCGCCGGAAGAAACCGTGATTGGATTCGCCCAACCGAGAAATGTTTTTTCCCACGCCGATGGTTCGGGAGGAAACACTCCGAACCAACTGAAAATTGATTGTCCGTCCATCAACCCGAAACGACCGATGCCCGTGCGCCCGGTTTTGGTATCAAACAAATCGGGCAAGCCGAGATGACTGCCAATGCTCGCTACCAGCAATCCGTTGATTCCGAGTTGCAGTAAATACGAGCCGAGAATGGTGGAAACTTTTCTGCTTTCCGTTTCCGGAAGAATCATCGTGTTCTTGATGAAGTACGAACTATCCGCAACGGGAACGCCCTGATACGTTGAACCGAATATTGTTTGAAGCGTCGGCAGGTTGAGATAAATCGAAGGAATATCGAACGGCGACGGGTCTAACTCTTTGATGTCCGATGCAACGTCGCGTCCTGCCCCGGCGTGGAAGATGATGAACGCGTCATAGTTGCCGTACTGAATTCCCGGAGTCACCGAATCAACAACTCTCCACGCGTCGTTCATAAACAATCCGAGTTTTGTGTTATCGTTACTGCTTCTTGGAGGACTGTAGTACGGCATCTGATTCGGAACGCGGTACACGCTGTCCAACACATCTCCGACAACGATAAACTTTCCATCCGATGCTTTGCGGAAATAATTTTGCGCGAACGTGAGATGATGTTCGAAATATTGTTTGTTGTGCGGCGCCGGGTCAATGACACGCGGGAGCGTGTCGGACAAATCGAAACGACCGTTGCCATTCGTTCTGCCGTCGTTATCTTCCTGAAACTCGACCATTGCACACAACACTCGAAGTGTTTCGGGAAAAGTACGCGTTGCTATAAATTGCTGTCGCGCGTTCGGACTGAATGAAGAACTACTGAGTTGATGGTCAAACACCACACGCGGCTTCTGCTGTGAATAACCCATGAGAGAAATTCCCAGAAGCATGGTGACAATGAAAAGATATTGACGGTTCACAATGAGCAGGCGATAATTTTTGAAAGGAGAATTAAATTTTCTGAGGTTATTCAAAAAGTACTATCGGTATCGTTCTGAGCGAAAGCGGAGAATCTCCCTTCGACTTCAGAGATTCTTCAGAGGCTGTCCAAAAAGTCCTAACAATGGTAGGACAGACATTCCTGTCTGTCGAAATCAATTGATATTCAAGGACATGACAGGCAAGAATGCCTGTCCTACTTATTTTTTGGACAACCACATTCAGAATGACATACCTGAATAGTTTTTTTTTGAATAACCTCAGATTCAATCAACGGAAAACCTTATTCCGGTTCTCCGACTAACAACGTAAAACGAAGAGTTTCTCCCAATGGATGGTTTTCTTCAACAGCCGAGAGATAACTGAAATCAAACCCGAAAATGCTGTACCGGATACCGGCGCCGAACGTCATAAACTTCCGGTTTCCGTTCTCAGGGTGTTCGTAGAAATATCCCCAACGAAGTGCAATGAGACGCGGGCTACCGTACCAGTATTCAAAACCGCCGCCGATGGTGAAATTCTTCCAAACATTATCCTGTTCCCACGTTGAGATGAGTGACTTCGGAAGGTCATCTACATGCGGGTCTATCACAGTTGAGTCCGTAATCGTTCCTAATGAATCGTACATATATGTTTTGATTTCCGGGTAACGGCGAATCAACAAGCGACTGAAATCTGCGGCAACAGTAAGATTGTTGTATTGACTTTTCAGGATTTGAAAACCAAGACTGACGCGAAGATTCGTCGGAAGCGGGTCTGCTTGCGCCGCATCAATGTACGTTACTTTCGGTCCGATGTTGGAAATGTTCAACCCGAACCTGAACCGGTCTTCAATATCTCCAATGAATGGAAGTACCAACGAGGTCGGTCGCCACATTGTTGCAATATCGAAACTGAATGTATTGGCAACACCTTCACGCCCCTGTCCCTGCACATCGAATGGCGCGAGTGAACTTCGGATGTACCGTAGATTCAAACCAACGCCTAAATCTTCAAATACCTGCGTCGCATACCCTGCTGTAACAGCAAACTCGTACGCTTTCCATGTATCGAGCGGAGTCGGGTCGTTTTCCGTTCGGACAAATTCTCCTAAGTTCAAATAGGTAATACTGCCGCCAAGCGTTCCGCCGATTTCGGGCATATACATTTTCCCCGCGAGATATTCATAAAACAAATCGGATTGGTTGAATTGCGGTAACCAATTGGAGTGCGTAAGACTTGCTTCACGCCCGCGTTGAAATGCCAGACCCGCCGGATTCCAACTAATGGCTGAAGCGTCATCGGCAAGCGCGCCGCCCGATTCTCCCATACCATCAGCACGCGCATCAGGCGCGATAAGTAAAAACGGAACCGCAGAGCCGCCGGCTTGCGCCCACACAGAATTCGGCACAAGCAACGCCAGCGCCATTAATCCAAGAAATCCATAGAGACCGAATCTTCGATTCATGGAGAACATCATATATCTTCCTTTGTAAATATGCTTAAAACGAGATGAATTAAAACTATTTGAAGCTTCACCCGTGTAAATGTATTGTCTTTTGTTTTGATATACAACTTTCATTTTCACAGGTTAGCGTAACACACTCAGCTTACCATACGCCTCGCCCGTCAACCGACGGTCGGAGGTTGTAACAATGACTTTATACAAATAAATTCCGTTAGCAATTTCATCCCCATCACGGTCTCGCCCGTCCCATGTCATGTTTATTATTTGATTGTTGACATTGTTTTGTTCGAGTGATTGAATAAGACGACCGGCAACGGTATAAATTTTTACTTCCGCATCAACACTTTCATATTGGTTATGTTCGATGCTGAAAATGGTAGATGAAGAAAACGGATTCGGATAGTTGAACACACTTGTCAATCTTAATCCTACAGAGTTGACAACGTCGAACACGGTTTCCGATGTCGAAGCGTTGTTGTAGGTATCCCATGCACGAAGACGAATCTTGTGCGTTCCGGGAGTCAGCGCGCCGAGCGAATATTCAACCGCTCCTTCCTGATACGTATTGAGATTACTTTTGTAGAACGCTGTCAGGTCTGCGCTTTGCGGATTCTCATCGAGCCACGATTCAATTCGATGACCGATTCCCGCGCCCGAAGTATTGATGCCGTGTTCATCTTCAAGGTCGGCGATAAGAAGCGGTGTTGCACTCACAACATCACCGCTCCGGAATGTTCTTCTATCAAGAAAGAGACGAATTGCCGGACCTTCCGTATCATTGCCTGCTGTGGTATCGGTTCCACCGATGCGAACGTTGGTCGTAAATCCCGCGCCGTCAGTTGTTCCATCCGAAAAATACACCGTCACACGACCTTGTTCATTTGTATAGGAAATATCTTTCGGGACAATAAATTGTGTCGTAAGTTTTCCGCTGTCAATTTTTGCTTCGCCGCGAAAGATGACGTTGCCATCGGTTTTGTAATCAAGCGGCTCGAATCCCTCTTGAACAATTCTCACCGTTCTTTCAGCATCGAACACAACAACCTGAGCTGTTCCATCATAAATGTTTATTATCGATTTCGTCGTGTCTCGGACAGTAGCGCGTAGAGACGAGTTACTCAAAGCCTGAAGTTGTGCTGTTTGCGAAGATGGAACTCCATTGATGCTATCAATTGATGCAAGCAATCGTGGAATTGCAATTCTAACTGCCGGATCTCCAAGCAAAACATATTTTCTGTCGTTAACACCCGTTTGATTTTGGCGGGTATGAAAAATAATGTCACCGAATCGTCGGGGGATGGTTTGTCCGGAAGAATTCTTCTCGAACAGTTTATTATATAATGTAGTATTCAAGTCGAAATTTTCCGGGGCATACACTGGACGAGTAGCACTATAAGTAGCAATTGCGCCCGCATTCGGAAGTAATACCAACACTTCACCACTACTCTGTTCGTTTAATAAATCAATTGCTGAATAATTGCAGGTGGCGGCAATGAGGAAAAAGTACTTTCCTTTATTTGACAACAATGGAAAATCAGTTTCTCGTACAAACACTTGCTCGTGAGTCCAAAGCCGTGGATTACCATGTCCCGCAAAATTTACTATGAGTGTTCCTTGATTAATATAATTACGAATCGTTTCGTTGACTGCCGGTTTTCTTCTTCCGTTAGCGGTGAAAACAATCGGGTATTCATGCAAAAATATTTTTTTTGTTTGAAATAATTGAGGGACAATATCAGATATATCTCTGATATTCTCCGCATGTTGGAATCCCTCGCGGTCACCGTGTTCAGGTGTCCACCCATCATCAGCAACCAGAGTAAGTCGTAACTTCCACAAATCTTGAACTGGATGAGTTTCATATTCTATAATTTTATCAACGACAGCATTCGCTTCAGAAAGTGTTCGTGAAGGAATTCTTCCCACTCCCAATGCAACCCGGTTCGATGAATTGAAAATGACAAAATCATCATCCGTCGTATAGGAATTAATCGGGTCAAATTCTGTCCCGGTTTCCCACACTGGAATTTTATTTGCTCGCTGAGTCAGAATTCCGCGATAATCGAAATCGCCATCACCAAACAGAAGTAAATATTTTGGTTTCTTTATCCAGTTATTGTAACAGTATTTGATATAATTTCTTATCGCATACGGACTTGGTAATCCGCCGCCAAACTCGTTGTAAATTTTTTCGATGTCAACGATAAGCGTTTTCAGATACTCGCTCCCCGGACGTTCCCGGTGCGTTTTCAACCGCTCCGCCGCTGACATGAATTCTGAATTTGTTACAATAATTTCATCTGCTTCTGTTGTATCTCCATGCAGATTTTGATTGTTCACTCGTGTCAAGGGTCCTACCGATAAGAAGCTATTTTTCCCAACAGCGAAAATTTCCCGTGAACTTCCCGAAGTCAATTGAAGCGTAAACGAACATGTGTCCACAGTAAGATTTGGATTGGTGTTGATGAGAACGCTATCATATCGCGAGGCATCAAACAGGAAAACCTGATTCGTCGTAAATCCGGGAATCTTGTATTGGGTTACAGCGGAAACATCATGTGTATGAAAGGCTAAACTGTTCCCCTGTGCTTTGGGAAATTGTTGATAGAATATTTCATACGAGTCCAGAAAGCCGTAACCGTTTCTGTCATCCGATGTAAATGCAAAACGGATACGGCTTTGGTCATCGGAAAAATTCGGCATCACTGAGTCTGTTAAAACTGCCGGGTACGTTCCGACAAAATATGGTCCGTAGCGAGCAATGTTTGTCGGATAAATCAGTGGCGTGGTAAGAATAACATCCGAGTGTTCATAGATTGTGAAATTCGAATATCCTAGTGCCTGTGCACCGACACGAAACTTATACACAATCGGCTTTGAACCATCAAGCCCCGACAAGGGATGAATGTAAGTAATGGATTCACCAAAGTTAAATTGCTGTCCGAGCCATTCAAGTCCCGAATTTGTTACATTGATTTTTTCATCCTCGCGATACAACTTCGCGTTTATCGTTGCCGGTTGATATTCCACGGGTTGCGTACTAAAAGTTAGCGGCGACATTTGTTTCGATGGGGAGTCATCAACTCTCAACCAATACACATTCGATTCGGTGAAGTGATTGAGAAAATGTGAAAATGTCTTCGTTCCTTCATTATATTTCCAACCCCGAACACCCTTGCCGTAGAAGAGAACGTAATCATCCGCATCTAACGTATTGTTTGATGTCGCATCAAAAGTATAGATGGCAACTTCGTTCAAATCATCCATCACGTTTGCCGTAACAGATACAGGTAGTTCTTCACCGCCGTTGTTATACAGTTTGATGTTGATTGGATTCGTGCCGGCAGGAATTCCCGTTGCGAGCAATGTACTCCCCTGGAGTTTGTACATTCCGCTTTCGTTGATGGAAAATTTGAACCACATTCCAGATGCGAGAAGACTGTTTTGTAACGAACTTGTCCTTACCGACTTTACAACTCTCGGAACCGATTGTAATTCTTTTTGATTGATTGCAATTCCTTCTACAAGTTCATCGGGGTGCTGGCTTACCGCATCGCTCGCTCCGAAATTTACACGAACGACAAGTCGTGTTATTTTTTTTACCGTTCTTGTCGCCGGATTGTATTGAAACGGACTGAACAATAAATTCCCCAGAATCACCCCGCGCGTCTCCCCGACATTCTTCAACTCAACAACTTTCTCCGGGAGAAATGAATTTTGTGAATAGGCATCTTTCTTCATTTCAAACAACGGCGACATTCCAACATCCGATTGTTGAAACGTCGGAACAGGTTGAAGCAGGATGTTTTGCATTTCTTCATACTCAAGATTCATTACTTCTACCGAATTTCCGTCTGCACCCATTAACCGAATCGGTAACGCGCGCATAAATAATTCAGGAAAACCCAGGCTTTGTTCCGTAGCCGGATAACAATCAGCGCCACGAAATCGGTAGAACTCTTCTACTCCGAATTTTACTTTAAGAAATTCGGTTGAAGTTGGTTCGTACTCAAGAGTGATTCCGTTTGCATCAGATTTTATGATACGAAAATCCTTTTCGATTGCTTTCACATCAACGATTGAAAAACAAACCAAAAAAATAATTATTGATTTATATTGATAGAGAACGTTCAGACTAAGCATAAGTAAATAAAAAAGCCGATGTCAGAACCCTGACACCGGCTGTATCAACACCCGTTAGTAAAATATCGTCAAAGGTTCAGAAAAAAAAATATACCAGCATGAATGTCGGATAGATTTCGACTGTTGCTGTAAAAACCTTTAACAAATATTTCTATAGAAAACTTTCTGTTTATTCCTGATTAAATGTAGGTGAATATAGAGAAGATTTTTCTGATTGTCAAATGCTTTTTGAAAATTTCAAAATATTTTTTCTGACCGTAAAAATCATTTTCTGAAAATTTGCATAAAAGTTAGCTTGTTTTTCTGTTGAAAAAATTGTACCTTGTAGACGAACTTCTGGATTTTATTCCATTTTTGAAGAAAAAAGGGCATGTCCAAACCATTAGACATTCTTTTCGTCGCGAGCGAAGTAGAACCATTTGCAAAAACAGGCAGCATCGCTGAAGTAGCTGCCGCACTCCCCAAGTTAGTGAAATCTATGGGGCATGAAATTCGAGTCATGCTTCCGGGATATGGCTTTATCAATGAACGCCGTAATCACCTGCACCGTTTACTCCGTATGAAAGACATTCCGATTCCTATGGGAAGCGGAAGCGAACTTGCATACGTCAAATCATCATATCTCGCCACAGATAATAAAAAGGTGCAGGTGTACTTTGTCAGCAACGATAAGTTTTTTAACCGAGTCGGATTGTATAGCCATCCCGAAACGAAACAATACTTTCCCGACAACGATGAACGATTCATTTTCTTCTGCCGCGGAATTCTTGAAACGTTGAAACGCCTCGGTTGGCAACCGAAAATTATTCATTGCAACGATTGGCAGTGCGGACTCATTCCGGTCTATTTGAAAACATTGTACAAAAATGACCCGTACTTCAAGAATGTGAAAACAATTTTCACAGCGTATAATCTCGCCTATCACGGTTCATTTCCAAGCACCTCAGTGGAAAAGACAGGATTGCCTTCTTCGATTTTTACTACAAACGGTTCAAAGACGGGCAAACTTGATTTTCTGCGGGCAGGGTTGGAATATGCGGATGTTATAACCACGGTTGGCGCAAAAGCCGATAAGAAATTTTCGACGGAAGAAAGTTTGATGGATTTATTCAAGCAACAAAAGAAATCCATCATCTCACTTACTTCGCCGATGGCAAACGGCAGCAAACATGAACAACTTGCTGAGAAGTTTGTTTCGATTTATTCCGACCTCGCAAAAATGCCGAAGTAAATGCACGTCGGCATTTTCTTCGACCGTGACGGTACTATCAATGAAGAGGGCAATTATCTTTCCTCGCCCGAACAACTGAAACTCATCCCGCGAGCAACAAAAGCGATTCTTGAGGCCAACACGACAGGCAGTAAAGTGTTTATTATTTCAAATCAGGCGGGAGTAGCACGCGGGTTCATGAGTGAACTGCAAGTTCAACTCGTCAACAATTCACTTCTTCAATTATTACACAATGAACATTGTACGATTGACAAACTCTATTATTGTCCGCATCATCCTGACTATGGTGAACCGCCATATCGTGCAAACTGTGAATGTCGAAAACCGAAAACAGGAATGTTGCTTCAAGCCGCTCTGGAATTTCACATCGACCTTGCATCCTCCTTTGTTGTCGGTGATAAATTGATAGACATTCAAACAGCAATCAATGCAGGCGCAACAGGAATTCTTGTTAAAACCGGCTACGGATTGAAAGAAATGAACCTTCTTCAACAAAACAACGTTCACCCTGCGTACATAGCGGAAGATAGTTACGACGCAGTACAATTCATCAAACAACAACTCACAGCAAGAGCAAACAAACAAGTTTCATGAAACAACAATTTTCTTTTTTCCTTTTTCTGATTTTGATTTTTTCAATTTGGCTCGGATGTAGCGACGACCCGAATTCCGTCGGTATCGGTTTACTACCGCCACAGGATTCTGTCGGCATTCGAACTCTTACAACGATAGCCACTCTCGATACATCATATCTCTCACGCATCATGGGCGGCTCGACACGTCAACTCGTCGGCATGGATGAAGGTATCGAAGCGAGGGCAATCATCCAATTCTCCGGAATTCCTACCGACGCGCCCAACGCAATTATTGATACTGCCATTTTACGTTTTCCGATTACGTACCGGTTCAAAGATTCTGTCGGTGAGTTCGGACTTCACATCCGACGGATGATACGCTCATGGACCAAAGACTCACTGACATGGGACAGCACTAATGTTCCTACTCTCGTTAGTACGGTTGATGATACATCGTTCCTGAAAAATATTACCGTGCTTGATTCAACCATTGAAATGCGGGTTGATGCTGTCGTCCGAAAATGGTTCCACGATACATTGAAACTCAGTTCTCCTTATGGCATCGTTCTCATTCCGACTTCAACATCGAATATTATCATCGGTGCATCAACTGTGTATGTTAGTAGCACCGATTCACGACCGGAGTTATATATTTCGTATCGAAGCGACACCAATACCTCGCGTTCGACCTTAACGCTAAAACCATTTCAACAGGTCTTTGTTGCTAACGGCTCTATTCCTTTAACGACTGATTCTCTTTTTTATCTTCAGGCAGGAATTGCTTACCGCGGCAAACTACACTTCGACCTTTCCTTGATTCCGAAACAAGCGAGCATCACTGCCGCAACGTTACAACTCTCACTCGAAAAAAATCAATCACTGAGAAATTCTCAAACATCGAACAGTTTCATAGCGCATCTTGACCTTGACGGCGCATCGCCACCGAAACTCAGTTCACTGACTGCCACCGGAAGTTTTGCAAGTGACACAGCAACGATTATATCACTTGATGTAAAAACACTCGTTCAACAACTCGCATCAAAGAAAGTATCGAACAACGGTTTCGTCATTCGTGCAGGAAACGAGTTTATCTCTGCCGACCGATATGCTTTTTATTCGAACGTAGCGAGCGATTCTACGCTCCGACCGCAATTGAAAATCACCTACACAATTTTACCGTGAGTCGAACATGAACCGATTTAGAATTTTTCTCTTTCTCATTTTCTCATGCAGTTCGTTGTTGATTTCAGGAAACGGCGGCTCAGGATATTCACGATACGGCATCGGCGACCTGAAATATTTTTACTCTGACCGCGCAAGCGGAATGGCTAACACCGGCATCGCAGCGTTTTCTTCCAGCAGCATCGAAGGGCTCAATCCGGCTTCGTGGTCAACAATTAACCGAACTCGATTCTCCATTGGTGCGATGTACGAAGGATATAACACAACCGATGGAACCAACTCTGCATTTCTCAGCGGGACATCGTTCGGCGGATTCATGGTTGCATTTCCTGTCTATACTCCGTCGGGAATTGTTCTCGGCGCGGGCATCACTCCGTTCAGCACCATCAACTATAATATTGTGTCGAATGCCTCGTTCGGAAGTTTGTTGTACAACATCAATCATAAAGGCGAAGGCGGAATTTCCGAAAGTCATCTCGGTCTCTCATTCGCCCCGCATCCCGATTTCAACATCGGAGCGAAATACACTTACTACTTCGGCACAATGCGGCATATCGTCTCACAGAAATTCAGCATCTCGGAGTATTCCAATGCGGAAGAAATTCGTTCGATGCAGTTGCACGGGATGGGCGCTTCGTTCGGTCTGATTTATTCCGGCTTGAACAATATTCTTCATCTCGATACAAGTCGCTCGTTGACGCTTGGTTTGATTGCCGCAACCGCTTCAACCGTTTCAGGAACGGAAGAACATTTTTTGAAATATGATGCGACGAATCAGAGCGTAACAACGCGTGACACAATTTCACTTCCCGAATCTCAGTTTACGATTCCGTTTCGATTCGGCATCGGCGTTGCGTTTCGTACGCCGGAATTTCTTGTTGCAAGCGACCTCCACGTCCAGCAATGGAGCAATTTCTCCGGCAACGGAGTCGTCACCGGAAACTTCCGCGATAGTTATCGCTTCAGCATTGGCGGCGAGTTGTTTCCACGTCGTGAAGGAACGGCAACATTTTTCCAGCGCATCGCATACCGTGCAGGATTTTTCTACGACGCATCGTATTACAAAATCAATAACGAGCCGATTGATGAACTCGGATTCACGGGCGGGTTCGGCGTTCCGATTTTCAGCGACACTCGATTGAACATTGCCGCAGAATACAGTTTCCGCGGAACAACGAACAACGGTTTGCAGAAAGATAAAATTCTTCGACTCTCCTTTACGTTGAGCGGAAGCGAGCGTTGGTTCGTTCCATCAGAAGAAGAATAGGTGATGTATGATTGCTCTCGGCGCAGACCACGCAGGTTTTGAATTCAAAGAAAAAGTAAAAGAACTCCTGATTTCACTTGACTACGAGTTCATTGATTTCGGAACGCACTCTACCGAATCGGTTGACTATCCCGACTTCGCACACAAAGTAGCATCAGGAGTTTCCTCTGGAAAATTTGAAACCGGAATTCTTGTCTGCGGAACGGGAATCGGGATGTGCATCGTTGCCAACAAACATGAAAACGTCCGCGCCGCCGTTGTTGAATCGGTTGACGCCGCACGCTTCACACGTCTCCACAACGATGCAAACATTCTCTGCCTCGGCTCCCGCATCATTCCTTGGGAACGGGCAATCGAAATCATCAAAACATTTCTCACTACAGATTTTGAAGGCGGACGACATCAGAAACGAATTGAAAAAATCCACACGCTTACTTCACTTTGATATGAGTTTTGAGATTTGCGTTTTGAGATTTTAGGATTCAAGATTTATGATTGAAGATTTAAGATTGATTATTCATGAACCAACTTCAACAAAACGAAAATTTCTTTGTGTCCTTTGCGTATCAACTTTGTGCCCTTTGCGGTTTATAAAAATGTGAAATGAAAACAACTCCCGAACAAGAACTATGAATACACTAAACAAACGCGACCCCGACATCTTCCAAGCAATTCAAAACGAAACCAATCGTCAAAACACCAAACTCGAACTGATTGCCTCCGAAAACTTCGTCAGCACGGCTGTGCTTGAAGCGCTCGGCTCCACTCTGACAAATAAATACGCCGAAGGCTATCCCGGCAAACGCTATTACGGCGGGTGCGAATTTGTTGATGTCGCGGAAAACATCGCACGAGACCGTGTGAAAAAACTGTTCGGCGCGGAGTACGCGAACGTTCAGCCTCACTCCGGCTCACAGGCAAACATGGCTGTCTATTTCACCTTCATCAAACCGGGAGATAAAGTGTTGGGGATGAACCTTTCGCACGGCGGACATCTCACGCACGGTTCGCCGGTTAATTTCTCCGGACAATTGTACAACTTCGTTGCGTACGGTGTGAAAAAAGAAACCGGCTACATTGACCTCGACGATGTCGAAGCAGTTGCAACTCGTGAGAAACCGAAAATGATTACTGTCGGTGCGAGCGCATACTCACGCAACATTGATTACAAGGCATTCCGTCAGATTGCAGATAAAGTCGGTGCGTTTCTCTTTGCCGACATAGCTCATCCCGCCGGATTGATTGCAAAGAAATTGCTGAACGACCCGGTTCCCCATTGTCATGTCGTTACTTCGACGACGCACAAAACCCTGCGCGGTCCCCGCGGCGGTTTGATTCTGCTCGGAAAAGATTTTGAAAATCCCTTTGGCTTGGTTGCGCCGAAATCAGGCAGAACAAAAATGATGTCTGAGTTACTCGATTCAATGGTTATTCCCGGCATTCAAGGTGGACCGTTGATGCACGTGATTGCGGCAAAAGCAGTCGGCTTCCTCGAAAATCTTCAACCGGAATTTGAAACGTACGCGAAGCAAATCATCAAGAACGCACAAGCGCTCGCAAGTAAGTTGATGTCGCTTGGCTACAACATCATCTCCGGCGGAACGGACAACCACCTGATGCTGATTGACTTGCGGAATAAAAATCTTACAGGAAAAGCCGCACAGGAAGCGCTTGACCTTGCAGGAATTACCGTCAACAAAAATGCTGTCCCATTCGATGACAAGAGTCCGCTCATCACCAGCGGCATCCGTGTCGGCACTCCCGCACTGACAACCCGCGGAATGAAAGAACCGGAAATGGAAATTGTCGGTGAGTTGATTGATGAAGTGTTGAGGAATGTTGGAAAGACGGATGTGTACCGAGATGTGGAGAATAAAGTGAAATTGTTGTGTGAGAAGTTTCCGTTGTATTCTAAGTTGGTATAAACATATAAATAGGAAGGTTTTATGATTCGGATTATTTTCATCGTCTTATTATTTTTCATTACTTTTTCATCTGTGTTCTCACAATTTCCATACAACTCATCGTTAGATATTCCCTCCGATTCTCGAAGCATTTCAATGGGTGAATCGTTTGTAGCAGTCAAACATCCTATTTCTTCCTTATTGTACAATCCGGCTTCATATTCAGGCAAAAGAGGATTGATAATTTCTTATTCCTTACGCCGAGCTAATTTTTTTGACCAAATTAATGAAACTAAGTTGTATAATTTTTCAATGAGTTATTCGTCCATCTTAGGAGAGTTTGGTTTCATGTATAATCGGTATGATTGGGGTGAAGGAGTTGTGACTCTCAACGACCCTACTCCAATAGGAAAAGTCCACTTCTATGATCATGTATTTTTAGCAAAGTATTCAAAACTACTTTTGAAAAATTTTTCGGTTGGGATAATTGTCAAAACTTTTAATTTTGTTGAATCGCAAACTGAGGGGATTCCAGTTCCTTTAAATGAGACTTCTTCTTTACCGATCCTTATTGATATCGGGTCAATGTATTCAACCACTTTGGCAAAACAACTTCAATCTATTCATGATGAATTAATTTTCGGATGTTCTATTCAAAATTATGGAACAGATTACCGTGTGAAATCTCCCCCTGATCCAGTAGGACAAATCGAAGAACATTTTGAAAAACTCCCCCGTTACCTGCGCTTTGGTTTTTCATATTCATTGAAGTTCAAATCACCTCTCAATGAGAATTTAACTCCAGTTCAACTTTTATTAACGGGAGAATACAGAAACCTATTGAATGCTGATGAACGACAAAATGACTCTCGCGATTTTTGGGGCTATGGTAGTGAGATTTCCTTTTTTGAAGTCTTCTCTTTTCGCTTAGGTGGTTACATTAATCCTTATAGGAGCGTTTATGGTGAAAAGGGTAAACCATCAACCCGTTTTGGATTTGGTTTGAATATCCCTTTCGAAAGAATCGTACCTAATATTCCAATCACACTTTCTTTTGATTACAGTAATATTCCCCTCAATACAAGTGTGTATAATGGATGGGATATCACTGCAAACAATTCTTTGGACGTTTTTACAATTAGTCTGAAGTACAATAAAAATCTTTTTAGTAAAACCGAAAGTGAATAACTCAGACGAACATATTTCATCGGAAGAGCCCACCACCGACGAACGCGAAATGACGTTCCTCGACCACCTTGAGGAACTCAGGTGGCGCATCGTCAAGGCGTTGATGGGATTGATTATCTGCATGGCAATCACCGGATACTTTGCCGATTGGATTGTCAATGATGTCGTGCTTCGACCCGGACGATTGACCACTCCTCCCATCGAAATCATCAACACCGTACCGTACGGGCAAATTACGTTTTATATGATGGTTGTGATTGTCTCCGGCTTAATCCTTTCCATGCCATGGATTTTATTTCAGGTGTGGAAGTTCATTCAGCCAGGGCTGATGCCGAAAGAGCGGAAACATATTTCATCAATTGTTTTTTTTACTTCATTTTGTTTCCTTGCAGGCGTATCTTTTGCGTACTTTATTATGCTTCCGTACATGTTGCAGTTCTTTGCCACGTTCGGAACCTCCGACATCAAGAACATGATTTCGGTAAACGAGTACATGAGTTTCGTGATTCAGTTGGTTCTCATCTCCGGTTTGATTTTTGAACTGCCGATGGTTGCGTATTTTCTTGCACGGCTCGGATTACTCACGCCTGCGTTCATGCGGCATTACCGTCGCCACGCAATCGTTGCGATCCTGATTCTCGCCGCAATCGTTACCCCGACCACCGACCCGATAACTATGGGCGTGTTCTCACTGCCGATTTTACTTCTCTACGAAATCAGCATTTGGATTGCCGGCATCGCGCAGCGCAAACGAAACGCTTCACTTTCAACACCATAAAAGAGTTTATGTCATTTTCTGAAATCAAAGAACCCATCCGTCACGAACTTGACCGGTTTGAAGACCGCTTCAAAGAAGCGATGCGCTCGAAGGTTGCCTTCGTGGATGTCATAGCGAAATACATCGTTCGGCAAAAAGGGAAAAAAATTCGCCCAATTCTTGTTCTGCTCACAGCGAAAGCATGTGGCGAAGTAAACGAAAGCACCTACCGAGGCGCATCGCTCGTCGAGATTCTTCACACCGCCACACTCATCCACGACGATGTGGTGGATGATGCGGACACACGACGCGGACTCGCCTCCATCAACGCTGTGTGGAAAAATAAAATCGCCGTGCTGATGGGCGATTACATGCTGGCGAAAGGATTGTTGCTTTCGCTCGATAACAACGACTTTCAGTTCTTGAAAATTATTTCCGATTCCGTTCGCAGAATGAGCGAGGCAGAGATTCTCCAAATCAAAAAAAGCCGCGACCTCGATATTGATGAAGCAACATATTTGAAAATCATCTCTGACAAAACCGCCTCTCTCATTTCAACCTGCACACAAATCGGAACTGCAAGCGTCACGAAGGATTCAATACTCCTTCAACGAATGAAAGAATACGGCGAAAATCTCGGCATGGTGTTTCAGATTCGGGATGACTTACTCGATTACACCGGAAGAAAAAGTATCACCGGCAAACCGACCGGCTTGGACATGAAAGAAAAGAAAATTACGTTGCCGTTGATTCACTCGCTCGCAAAAGCGCCGACAAAGCAATCAAAGCAAATGCTCAAAATCATTAAAGACGGAGCAAATAAGAAGGATTTACAGCAACTCGTCGAGTTCGCCTACGAATTTGGCGGCATTGAGTATGCAGCGAAGAAAGCAGAAGAGTATTCATCGCTTGCCAACGATGCGCTTCAATCGTTACCAACTTCCCCCGCAAAGAAAGCGTTGGAACGTTTCGTGGAGTTTGTGATGGAGCGAAGTAAATAAGGAGGATGGAAGCAAAGTCTTCTTACAGATTTTCCTTCGCCTCTGTTCGTTTCTTCAACTCCCGAACCTGTGTAAAGAACTCTTCGAGATTCATCTCTTTCAAAAAGATAAACCCCCGAGCCGCACGCAGACGCGGGTGAGAATTCTTCAAAAAGAACTCTTCGCCAAGACATGTTTTCAACATCTCGTATTGCTCGACCTGTATTTTCTGAGCGAGTTTTGAAAATGGTCCATCATGTTCGTAACTCGGAAATGAGGCGGCTCTCTGAGAACCAAAACAATTCATAAATGCAGAGTGCAACATCGAAAGTGAATTCAAAGAAACCGGAACAAACAAATTCGCTTCTGCAGGTTTGAACCGATACCAGACATTCCTGTATCCCCACACTTTCACATCAGAAATTTTCGCTTCTTCCTGATATTTTTTTAACGCCCCTGCTACCGCCTGCAATGCTTTGTAATGCGTGTCCGGTCCACTTCCTTCGGGGTCGAACGCGACGCTGACAATATCCGGTTTCACTTCTTTCATGTATTCATAAATCGGAAGCGCGTCTCGGTGCAACTCCGGCTCATCGGTAAAAATATCTCCCGTGTAAAATCCCAACCGCAACGGACGGATTGAACTCGCTTCAATTCCGAAATATGCCCAGAGCAACTCGACCTCGAATTCGCGAAACGTTCCTTTCAGTGTTTGAACATCGTGCTTGTCTCTCGCTCCGGGGTATTGCATGGTAAAATATTCATGTAACTGTTTGATATGCTGTTTCAACGCATTCATGTCGGATGTTTGATAAACATCCGACAAATTTCGGAACAAGCGATATGCTTCAGCACGCTTCTTCTTTTCCGGATTATTTGCGGCAACCCCATCGAGGAAAAGATACACGTCTGCCATCCGTGCGATGGTATTTTCCGAAGCGAAGTAATCGTCCTTCAACAATCGAAGAAGTTCGGCATCGTCTAAAAAATCTTCTAACTCTTTCAACGTCTCAAGGACAAACGCGTTTGTTACTGCCGTAAACCCGGAAGTCAGATTTGCAAAGTAATGCTGGTTTGTTGCATCGCGAACGAGATGATACAAATGCGCAAGATAGCCAAGCATGATGTCATCGTGGTGCGGTTCGGTGTGCAAGAAGGTTGTTTGAGAAACATGCTTCAACCCTTTTTCGATATTCTGTATAATTCGCTGACGTGCTTGCAACGTAATTTCGAGATGAGAAGATAACGTCTTTTTGAGAAGCATCGAAGCAAACTTATCGCTTTCAAAATCATCTTTCGTTAATTCATGGAGCGGTTTGTTCTTCGATAAAGAAAGTGAAATGACAACATCGTCTCGTTCTGCTTCTGAATAGTTTTCCCTTGATGAGAAATCAAAATATTTCCGTTCAACAAGTTCCGATGCCGCGCCTTTGGTGAGATAGAACCTCGCGTTCTCCAACTCCTGAAGCACCGAAGCAGGATACTGTGGATTCTTTTCATGTTGGATTGCATCGGAAACAATTTTTGCCTTCGCGTCTCCTGCAGCAATAATAATTGCTGTGCAAGTAGGGTTGTACGTTATCGTCGCAAGTCCGATAGTAATGACAAGACGATTGCGCGAGGTTTCCATTCCTCCCAAATCCGTAGCCGCGGCGGCTTGCGTTTCGTAATTCGTTCCGGTGAGGCGCGTTACAGAATACACGCTTGAACCACGGACATTAAACGCAATGTGTCCATCGGGACCGATACCGCCGAGGAAAAATCCTATGCCGCCCATCTCTCGAATCTTCGATTCATACTCCATGCAAAACTCGTCAACACGATTGATGACGCTTTTTTGCAGCCGCTCAAGTTCGGTTCGTGTTTGCCTGATACGAAGGGTCAAGTCAACAATGTTGTCGGGAAAAACCTCTTCCATGTTCTTTCCCTCAGGAAGTCCGAGCGAGGTTGAATCAATCAGCAATGTTTTTCGTGCATCAAGACTAAATCCCTTGATGTAAAACTCGTTCACATAATAATTGAAACTGTTCTGCTGACGGCTGTCCATCGGATAAAACTCATCAATCTGAACAAACGAGAGACTTTGCATGTCGGGTTTTGTCCTTCCATCTACTCCGTACAGTTCAAGCAACTGCTGAATGTCTTTTGACTCCCACCGAGAAAGAATCCTCTGAACCCATTTAATGAAATGTTCAGGAGTTTTTCCCGTCGGCAGAGAAATAACTCCACCGCGATTTTTCTGTACCCACTCGATAAACCGAAGCGCAGTTAACTTTCCGAGTAACGGAAAATTCTCCACTTCAATCACTTGTATTTTTTCTGTTGGGGAATAGATTGATTGGTGCTTGCTTCTTGATAGTTCGAATGCTTCAACGCTTGAACTTGAGTTGTAAATTATCTGTGTCAATCAGTGTTCCTTTCCGTGCATCTCCGCCCGAGGCGGACAGGCGTGGTGAATTCTTTCAACATCTCTTGCACTTTATTTGCGTTCACAACCTGTCGCTTGGCATTAAACATTCGGGCATCAGAATATTCGACAACATCACACACCGCTTTACCAACATGAATTTCTCCTGCTCCCGTTTCCTCTATAATTCTGTTTATGTTTGATAACGTAATCCCGCTCGCCGGCATGATGATAATTCTTCCATTTGCCTGATGCACAAGTTCCTTCAACAAAGGCAATCCTTCCTCTGCTGTGTTTGCCTGTCCCGATGTAAGAAGTCGGTTACAACCGCATTGAATTATTTCTTCCAGCGACTGCAAAGGAAGTTGCACAACATCAAACGCACGATGAAACGTTACGCTCATTGGACGTGCAAGAGCAATCAATTCTTTCGTTCGTGCAACATCAACTGAGTATTCTTTCGTTAAAACTCCGAACACAACTCCATCCGCACCGAATTGCTTTGCTGTGATTATGTCCCACTTCATCACTTCAAACTCGGCATCGGAGTAACAAAAATCTCCGCTCCTCGGACGAATCATCACATGCAAGCGAATGGTGAGTACTTTTCTTGCAAGAGCGATCATGCCTGCGCTTGGGGTTGTTCCTTCAGAAATTAAATCACCGCATAATTCTACGCGAGACGCTTCTCCTTCCTGCGCGGCGAGCGCGGATTTTATAGAATCAACACAAATTTCTAACTGAATGTTCTTCATCAAAATCAATCGTCAATGACTCAATCGTAAATCCCCAATCCTAATTCAATCCTTCAAAAACTTCGATTTCACAACTTCAAACTTCCCATCCCGATACACCGAATACTCAAATCTTTTCTTGTAGCAAAATCCACCATGCTCGCCATCTTTGTTGAAGGCACAGAAGCCGTAAATGAACTTGCTTCTAATCGTATTAATGGTTTTTCTCCAGATTTTTTCCATTTAACCCAATCTCTTCCGGTTGCAGAGTTATAATTTTTCCGGCTCTTGAGATAACTATCGGTTGTCCGAGGCGACGGTGTCTTTCTAATGCATCGGCAATTGCTGCTTTAATGCCTGCATCAATATTTTCTCGTAATTGTTTCTTCTCTTCAACTGTCATTGTGTTTCCTTAATTATTTGATCCCAAACATTCTGAGAATAAACTACAATACGGTCATCTTCAGTCAGTTCAGCTACCGGAATTGGCGATTCATCCGAATTGTCGTACACAATCCATGTATCTGCAATAGGACGATACAATGTGACGAAATTTTTCCTTCCGCTTTCAAATCTTCTTTTGATAATTTCCTCAGATACATGATGTCCGCCAGAACTGACCCGTTTTATACACGCTCGATTGCAAGTTCAAGACTATTAAGCCAAAGATAGATGAGGTGGAATGTGTACCCTTTTTCTTTTGCATCTTTTATTAACGGTACAAACGTTCGTGACGCTAACGTGGTCTCGAAAGCAAAATCTGTTTTTTCATCAATGAGTGAATGGATACGTTTAAGCATCAATCGTCCCGCCTCAATTGATACAGTTTGGGTTAAACGCAGATAGACCACTTGCAATAGTATCTGCATTGACAAACTCATTACATTGAAGAAAATTCAGTAGAAGTTTGCTTGCTGTAGTGGTTTTTCCGGAACCATTCGCTCCACCAATAATATACAATCGTGGCATGAAGTAAATTAACAATTACTTTTGTAATATGAAACGACTTTTTCTCAAATAATTTCAATGTATTTTTTTTCAATCTACGGACTCAGGTTCATACATGACTCAGACGTAAATCCTCAATCCTACATCAATCCTTCAAATACTTCGACTTCACCACCTCATACTTGCCATCCTTATACACCGAATACTCAAATCCTTTCTTGTAGCAAAATCCACCGTGCTCACCATCTTTGTTGAACGCGCAGAAGCCGACAAGAAAACCGTTGTCTGCTTTGTACTGTGGTTGTTTGTGGAGAATTCGTTCAAGCGCAAGTTGACATGCTTCCTGCGGAGATTTTCCCTGTCGCATCAACTCAACTATCAAAAAACTGCCGCACACTTTGATGACCGCCTCACCGATTCCCGTTGCCGTCGCCGCACCGACTTCATTATCAACGTACAATCCTGCGCCAATCATGGGCGAATCGCCGACACGACCGCGAATCTTCCACGCCATTCCGCTCGTACTGCACGCGCCTGCCATATCGCCGTTCGCATCCATCGCAATCAAACCAATTGTGTCATGGTTTTCTTTCCGCTTTTTGATTGATTCGTCACTCGATTCTTTCAGCCATTTTTCATATTCCTTCTTCGCCTGCTCGGTCAGCAAATTTTCTTTCGTGAATCCATTTTCTAAGGCAAACTGTAACGCCCCTTCTCCGGCAAGATACACATGCTGAGTTTTTTCCATCACCAACCGTGCAACTGAAACCGGGTGAAGAATATGTTCAAGAAACACGACCGAACCGCAGTTTCCGTTTCCATCCATGATGCTTGCATCAAGCGTAACTTTGCCGTCCTTGTCAGGAAATCCGCCGCGCCCCACGCTTGTCACTTCCGGGTCTGCCTCAGGTATCATCACGGCTTTTTCCACCGCATCAAGAACACTCCCCCCGTTGAGAATTGTTTGATACGCGGTTTCGGGGACGATTTGTTTATAATCCCACGTGTTCACAACCAAAGGAGTTTTGAGTTTTGGGTTTTGAGTTTTGGGTATCAAGCGCTGAGAGGTGGCTAACGTGACTCCGGCGAGTGATGTTGTTTTGATAAAGGTTCTTCTGTTCATTTTTTTCTGTGTTCTCCGCGTCTCTGCGGTTTAAATACTCTTTTAGTTAAAGTGTTGAAATAATTCTTCCGTCTTCCCTGCTCATGAAGAGAACCGAAGTTCGTTGCGCAGGAACAATAACGTGTATTGATGTTTTCGCTTCAATGTGTTTGAAATTGATTTTGGTATCCCGGTCAGTTTCAGAAACAAATGTGTACATCACTGAATCCTTGAATATCGTCGGTAGGATTAAAACGCCCAGCGCTTCTTCTTCTAACGAAAAAGTCCGCTCAACGTTTGCTTGCTTCAGCGCGAGCGAATACAATACAACCGTTGCCTGAATCTGCTCTGATAATTCCACAGGGAGCGGAGACCAAATAATGTTTCCTTTCCCTCGTGGAATCAGATGGACTCCACCCGCGAGGTGGAGTCCATCTTTGCTACTTCGAAGAACTGCTTTTTCAAGTCGTTGAATCTTATTCCCCCGGAAACTCAACTGAATTTCATTCCCGTCAATGTTCAAAAATTCTTCCTGCATGATTGGTTGAACTGTTGCACTCAATCCGAGTTGTTTTGTTCGTTCAACCGGCAGACAATGCTCATCCGAATCGAACACTCCGGTAATAAGAACTGTCGAACCAGCTTCTGCAAATTTCAATAACGATGCCCACGCTTGTTGATTCAGAATTCTTGGCGATGGCACAACAAACAACTTCGGCGGTTGTTTCAATAAATCAATATTATACTCAGAAACTGCACGCATCGGCACCCGACAATGATAACACATCGCTCGTACACATTTCTGTGTTGCTTCTGTCGCGAAGTTTCTCGTCGAAAACATTTGTGAATGAGGAATCATCATGACGACATCCTCATCAATCCTGCCGTTCATTAAGTGACCATTCTCAGCAAAAAATTTCGAGTACTTGAGTATTGGCTCAAGTTCCGGCTTCGCAGTTCCGTCAACACGATGCGCGCCAATCGCCGCTTCGTTATCCGACTTCATGTACGGATTCGTATTCCAAACCCATTCAATAAAACCCGCACCGTTCGCGCCAAGGGAGAAGGCAAGTTTTCGTTCAAGCAGGTTTGCAACTTCCTGCTCTGTTCGCCATGCACTGCCGCCGGGCTTTTCATAAAACATAACGCCTGTTTCTTCTACGAGATTTGGCTTACCGGGCGCTTTCGTCATGATGCTGTCCCACAACAGGTCATCATTGTACCACCAGTTGTGCAGGCAAGTGAAATCAACCACGCCTGCATAGAATTGCGGACTTGGTCGCTCGAAGGTTCCGCCTTCATCCTGTCCGACTGTAATGAGTTGATTCGGATTTCCGTTTGAACGAATCGCCTTTGTCATCTCCTTCACCCAATTGTTGAACATTTCTTGTGCGAACAAACGATAGTCAACAACTTTCATCGGACGCCGTTCATTGAAAATGTTCATGTCGGCAAAATCATCCAACGATGGAAGCGTGATTGCTTCGTCCGCCGTGCAACGATACACCTCCTGCAACTTCGTTGTCAACTCTTCATCACTCGTTGTTTGATATTTTTCCTTCAGCCACTTGTTCCATGCCTCTACTTCAAAGCGGTCGCCGTTCGGTCGCGTGAGCCAGAGTTGATTGGGATTCGAAAACGACGGCTCGTTGATAAAATCCCAAATGATGTCATTGACAGTTCGATACCGATGAGTGAATGCGGCAATAAATTCTTTCTGTGCATTCACCGAGCGCGGGTCAAGATACGGATTTTCTCCTCCCCACATTTCGGGCAGGAACGCGAAGAACGTGAAGATGACGGGAATGTCATGCTTCTTCGCCGTCAGCAGAAACGCATCAACAGCACGCAACACACCTTCCGTCGGAGCGCCGACATCGAGCATATAATTTTTCCACGCTGTCCAGATTCCTGTCCGTACCATGTTGATGTTTGCTTCTTTCATCTCAGCAAAATCATTCTCCCACACAAATACATTCGGCTCAAACAAAAACTTCCGATGCACATCCGAACCCATGTATGAGGTTCCGGTGACAGGATATGGTTTTCCATCACGAAGCAGATACGATTCATTTGTCGTGAACGGCTTTCCACGTTCCATCAGTTTTTTATCATACACCCAAAAGCCCGTTGTGTATGAAAGAAATTCTGCCCATTCCAAATGTGGAAAGCGAATCTTCTGTTTCACTTGCACTTGATAAAATCCCGGCGCGAATGAAGTTCGTTTCGATGTAAGATAGCCAGTCAATAATTCCCCATTTCCCTGAAGTTGAACTGCTTGTTTCTCAATTAATTTTCCTCTCTCATTCAAAATCTCAACAGAACATCCTCCATCACTCCACGACTCCGAAACTCCATTACTCCATCGCTCCATTACCCCCTTTGGATTTCTTAATTGAATTGTGAACGATGGAATTTCCCCTTCATGATAACACGCAAAAGAACATCGTGCAGTCAAATCCATGGCTCCGCATGCCGCCCGCTCAACAAGAACCTGAATCACAACCTTTTCGATTATACCCTTGAAGTTTACAAGAACCCAACGTCCACCAGCATAGTCGCCCATCATTCTGTCAATCTCGACGATTGGCGCGGCAACTTTTTTCTTGTCCTCAGAATATCCGTACGCAAGCGCTTTCAGGTTTGCATCACGAGCACCCGCGGGTCCATCTTCGTTTGGAAAATCTTTCGTCTCTGTGAAGCGAACATAGAGTTCATACACTTCTTCAACCGTTGTTAGGTGGACTCCACCCGCGAGGTGGAGTCCACCTGTTGCTACAGGAAATGCTTGAGTAATTCCAATCTTTTTATGATATGCCGTTTGACGAACTTCTTTCCTCCATCCATCTCCCTCTTTCACGACAGGAAGATCGAACGGAATGCCTCCAAGGTTCACCCAATTGCCGCCTGCTTTCAAATACTTGATGATTGCACCCCACGCCTGTTTAGGAAATGCAGAACCATACGGCAACACAAGCACATCGAACGATTGAACATTCAACCGCTCTTTCAACTCATTGAGATTGAGAAATTCGACATGAGAATCCTTGAGTGCATCGCGCAAAAATTCTTTTGTGATTGACATTCCATCTTCGACAGGAAACCCTTCGTCGAAGAAAACAGCAACGCGTAACTTCTTTTTCGATTCTTGTTTTTCGTCTGTGAACAGCGGAAACGAGTAGGCAACAGTTGCAAGGGCAAGCGTGCTTGTTGATTTGATGAATTCGCGGCGGTTATACTTCATTGCTTTTTATTAAACTCCTCCAACACTTCATCCACCGGTTCCCACAATTCAATCTTATTTCCTTCGAGGTCAACAATCCAACCGAACTTGCCGTAATCGTACACCTCAGTTTTCTCTTCGACGTGGACGCCTTCCGCTTTCAACTTCGCAAGCATCGCATCGAGATTCTTCACACGGAAGTTAAACATGAACTGTTTCTCGCTCGGCTGAAAGTACGTTGTTGTTTCTTTGAAGACGCTGAACTCTGTTCTTCCAATCTTCGATGGATGTTCCCGTTCACGCCACTTGAATGTGTTCCATGTATTTTCTCCGAAGTGTGTTCCGAGATGTTCGTCGTACCATGTTGTTAGCGCCTTCGGGTCTTTTGATTTAAAGAAGACTCCGCCCAATCCTTGGATTGCATTCTCATCTTCTTTGCCTTCAGAATATTTTTGCATGATATCAAACGGAATTTTTACATCAGCATATACTTGCCAGAGTTTAATCTTCCCATCCTCGACAATCGCTTTCCATGATGCAGGCAATCGCCAATGCGCATCAGGATTGTCACTCATTCCTCTAAATGTTCCACTTGCATAACCGAATATTGAAACTGTGTTTCCATTTTCAAACATTTGTTCAACTTCAATTTTGTAATCAGGAAACAACGCAAAGTAACCGAGCCAACCGGTTTTCATTTTCTCTTTACCGTCATACCTGTTACCGTGTGAATCAATGAATGTATGGTCATCAGACATTAACGATACAATTCCATCAACGAACACGGAATTGATATGCGAAATAAAACTCTTTACAACAGATAGCATTTGTTCATTTTTCATTTTGAATTTTGCATTGAATTTCATCTACAAACAACCACGCCTTCTCACCTTTGCCCTTGTGCCAATCGGGACAACGCCCCACATTCTTCGCTTGAACACGAACGTATCTCGCTTGTTGATTTTTCAGGTCCGCTGTAAATTCTTTCAGCAATGCCCCTTCATCTTCCGGCGAGATGTCATTTTGAATTGTCTGTTCATTCGCGAAATTCTTTCCATCATCAGAAAAAGAAAATGTTACAAGGGTAGGGAAGAAAATCCATGAGTTGTTGTCCTGCAAACAACCAAGCGTTACCTGCTGTATCTCCTTCGATGCACCAAGGTCAAGTACGGCATCAAGGTCAACTTCGTGATACCCTTGCCACTCACCATTTCTGAAATCCGTTCCGCCTCGGATGCCGTCAATGAGGGCATCGTTACCTCCGGCTGTATATTGAGCATCAAATTTTGTGTGAAGCGAAAGCATTCCAACCGACTTGAATTGTGTGAACACTGCGCTCATGAATCGGCTGTCAATCATTCCTTCTTTCACAGCGATTGCTTTTACAGTAGTTGTCTTGTTCAACCAAAGCGGAGACTGATACAGATGTGAAGATGTTGTTGGCATTGTTCCATCCAACGTATAAAATATTTTCGCATCGCTTGTTGATGTCACCAACCGAAGTACTGTTGAATCGGAAAATGTTTTTTCCGTTGCTTCGATATACGGAACAACAACAATTTCTTTTGTTGATGCTGAACTCTGTCTGACTTCGCTTCCCCATGCTTCGTTCGGGCGAGGACTCATTTTCAATTGCAGAGTTCCGCCATTTATTAACTCATCATGCAGGAAGAATGAAGACGAAAGCGGGTTTCCGTTCAGCACCGCAGATTGAATGTATTTGTTCTTTGATGAATTCTCGTCGGCTTGAATAACAAACGACTTCCCGTTTTCCAAATGAATTGTTACTTTCTTGAATAACGGACTGCCGATTGCATACGTCGGTTCGCCGGGGCAAACCTGATAAAATCCCAACGCGCTCATCACGTACCATGCAGACATCTGTCCGCAATCATCGTTGCCGCAAATTCCATCCGGCTTTTCCGTGAAGAGCGAATCCATAATCATTCGGACTGTTTCCTGAGTCTTCCATGATTTGCCTGCATAGTTGTACAAGTACGCAACGTGGTGACTCGGTTCGTTTCCCTGCGCGTATTGTCCGAACATGCCCGAAATATCCGACTGCTCTCTTCCCGTCATCTTCGATGAACTGTTGAACATCGAATCAAGCATCGAGACAAATCCATTCGCTCCGCCCATGAGTTTCATCATTCCATCAACATCGTGCGGCGCGAAGAAATTATATTGCCACGAATTCGCTTCCGTAAAATGAAACGTCACCGAAGTCGGGTCAAACGGTGTTGCCCACATTCCGTTCACTCGTGCCCGCATGAACCCCGTTGATACATCAAACATATTTTTATAGAACTGAGAACGCTCAGTGAATTGCTCAAACACATCATTCTTGCCAAGCGATTTTGCAAACTGAGCGATGCACCAATCGTCATAGACATATTCGAGCACCTTGGAAACCGACTCGCTCTCCTTTTCTCCGGGAATATATCCGTGTGTCCGGTAATGTTCGAGACCGTAACGATTCGCATTCGCACTTGCGAGCATCGCCTTCATCGCTTTCTCTGAATCGAAATTGTTGATGCCTTTCACATACGCATCAACAATCACCGGAACGGAATGATATCCAATCATGCACCACGTTTCATTCGAAGCAAGTTCCCACACCGGAAGCGTTCCGCTCTCATCAAACTTTGCCAACAATGACTTGACAAAATCGAGCGTCCGCTTTTGGTCAATAATGGTGAGGAGCGGATGTTCGCCCCGAAACGTATCCCACAGCGAAAAGACCGTGTACATGTCGAAGCCGCTCGCTTTATGAATTTTCCCATCCATGCCGCGGTACTGTCCGTCAACATCGGAAAAAATATTCGGCGCAATCATGGCGTGGTATAACGCTGTGTAAAATGTTGTGAGTTGCTCCTTTGTTCCACCTTCGACTTCAATCTTGCTCAATTCTTTTTCCCATGCCTGCTCTGCTTCTCTTTTCACCTTATCAAAATCCCATCCCGGCATTTCTTTTTCAAGATTTTTCCTCGCCCCTTCGATGCTCACCGAAGACAACCCGACCTTTACCACCAACGATTCCGTTCGTTCCGTCTTGAATCGCATAAAAAATTTCAGATTTGTCCCTTTCCATTCCGGGAAATAGGGCGTGATGGAATCGTTCTCGACAATCCCGAATGCTTTGAACGGCTTCGAGAATTTTGCTACGAAATAAATCCGTTGGTCTTTCGCCCAACCTTCCGAGCGGCGGTAACCGGAAACTTCCGTCAAATCAGAAAACTCAATCTTCGAATCGAGTACTTTATCGGGACCAAGTCCATGTGTCAAATCAATAACGATATTCGCGCTGTCGGTTTTTGGAAACGTGTAGCGATGCACACCAACTCGTTGTGTCGCGGTCAACTCGGCAAGGATGTTGAACGATTTCAATTTCACCGCGTAGTATCCGGGACTTGCCCGTTCTGTTTTATGATTGAAGACCGACTTCTTACTGAACGCACCGTCCTTCAATTCACCAACGCTCGGTGTGAAGAGAATGTCGCCGTAATCCGCAACACCTGTTCCGCTCAGATGCGTGTGGCTGAATCCGAGAATGAGCGAATCGGAATAATGATACCCGCCGCACGCATCCCATCCTTCAACACGAGTATCGGGACTGAGTTGCACCATCCCGAACGGAACAGTTGCACCCGGAAATGTATGTCCGTGTCCGTCCGTTCCGATGAATGGATTGACATGTTTAGTGAAGTTTGCAGGCTGAGAGAATGAAAATGAGAGAAGGAAAAGAAATCCTGAAAGAAGATAAATAAATTGTTTCATCGTTTGTTGCTTTTTCTTGTTGTACGATATGGAACGTATGGTTCATCAACCCGAAATCCTATCGGACGTTTTGGCTTTTCCGGCGGTATCATCAGTTGACGAATTGCATCGAAGACTATTTTGAATTGAGCATCATATTTTTTCTCAAGTTCTTCAAGTTTGTGAGCTAAATCTTTATTCGCCGTGAGAATCTCCCTCAAACGAACAAACGTTCTCATGATTTCGACATTTACATGCACTGCCCTATCGCTTTGTAAAACACTTGAAAGCATTGCTACACCCTGCTCTGTAAAGGCATAAGGTAAATATCTCGTACCACCCCAACTTGAGGTGCCAAATTGGTACCTCAAGTTATTCCATTCTTCTTGAGAAAGTTGAAAGACAAAATCTACTGGAAAACGATTTTTATTTCTCTTGACTGCACGCTTCAACGCCTTCGTTTCTACTTCGTACAACTGAGCAAGATGAAAATCCAACATCACTTTCTGTCCGCGTATCAGCAGAATTTTATTTTCAATTATTTCTTTGAGTATAATATTTGTGGTTGCCATAGATGTAAAATATTTGAAATTCCGAATTGAATATACGTTCTATTTCAACAAAAAACATCTCAAAAAAGAAGTGTTACAACATCTACGGTCATTGACACACGAGGTTCTCACAGAAGAACTTAATTAACAATTGACCGTTGACCATTCACTCACTGAGCCGTAGGCCATTGACAATTATTTATTAATCCTCACCAGAGCCACCCCATGCCACGGAACTTCCACATCAAACTGCTCTTCGTACATTCCTAAATCTTCCTGTCGCCACACATCACGCACGGTAAATCTTCCATTGAAGCCAAGACTTGAAGCAGGCAATGATATTATAGTTTTCGATTTCTTTTCCCATTCAAAATAATCCGCCGGAGATTTCTTTTCATCATCGCCAACATAAAACAATCCAACCGCTTTCGAACCGTCTTCCAACTCTTTCACCCAAATTTGTTTCCCGTCTTGATTGAAGATCCGTTCTGCCTGTTTGCCCAGCGGGTCTTGATTGATTTCGATGACTTCATCATTCGTAAGAAGGTTCAGCGTGAAATCATCCATGCGGCTCAAATCGCAGCCGATGAGAAGCGGCGATGCGAGCAAACTCCACAAACTGATATGCGTGTATTGTTCATCGGGAGTAAGACGCGATGGATGAAGTTGCGGTCCCCAACCGACCAGACCAACCACCAGCATATCCGGGTCGTTCCAATGTCCGGGCTTTGCATATCGTTCATGTCCCGACTCACCGAACCCAATCTTCGACATGCTTGACCATGTGTCAGTGATATCGCCCGTTGTTCGCCAGAGATTTCCTCCGACTTCCTCTCCCCATTCCCACACATTCCCCATTCCATATTGACACAAACTATACACGATGTCGCGTGGAACTTTATCGAGCGCGGAACGCATCACCTGATACGGTTTCTTCAACTCCGGCAAACTTCTGTCTTTCGCAATCCGACCGTACGAACACCAATCGTATTTCAAATAATCAATTCCCCATTCTCCGTATCGCTGTGCATCATGCAATTCGTACTGATAACTTGCAGTAAAACCAGCGCACGTGAGTGGTCCGGGTCCCGAGTAGATTCCCAGTTTCAATCCTTTGCTATGAACGTAATCGCTAAGCGCTTTCATGTCAGGAAATTTTTTGTTCGTGTTGACCATTCCTTCTGCATCTCGTATCTCGCCCTTCAGCAATTCATCATCTGTTTCCGGTTTGATCTCCCAGCAATCATCAATGTTAATATATGTCCAACCATGATTCACCAAACCGGAAGAAACCATCGCATCGGCTGAAGCGCGTACCTTTCCATCATCCACTGCGCACGCCCAGCAGTTCCAACTATTCCAACCCATTGGAGGCGTGAGGCAAATTTTCTCACCGACAGAAATTTTCAATTCACGTTCTGCTTGTCCAAGTTCATTCTTTGCAACGAGAGTTACGTCGTAATCGCCGCGCTTTTCAATTTTTCCTGTAATTTGTCCTGTTGATGCATCAAGAGATAATCCTTCCGGCAAGCCCTTTGCATCGAATGTCATCGGTCGCATGCCGGTTGCCGCAATAGTATAGAGGAACGGATTCCCCGGACGCACGCCAAACACTTTTGCGCTATTTATCTTCGGCATGTCGGATGGTTTTGGTGTGAGAATGTACGGCTCGACACTTCGCTTTGAGACAAGTCGAGAGGAAGAAACCGGCTCAGTCATTTCAAGTTTCGCATCACACCAATCGGCATGGTCGTAATCAATTCCATCATCACTCCCCGTGACAAGCAACCCAAGTTTGTTGATAGATGAAATATCAATATCAATCTTTCTTGCCGAATCTGTCGCTTTCATAATTCCGCTTTGCCAGAGAATCTTTTTATCACCAAGGATAATGAACTCAATGCTTGCAATTTCGTTTTCTGTTTCATCATCAACTCCTACAAACGCGGTGAACCGTTTTCCTTTTCCATCCAACTTCAGCAGGAACGTACTGACCGCGTGTGTTCCAACTCCTCGCTCAAATTTCTGTCCACCGACCGAGAGCGGGTTTTCATCAACCGACTTCTTTGCGTGCGGACTTCCCCAACCGATTTCCATCGCGGAAAGGTCAAGTTCATCAAGCCAGATGGTTTGGGAAAACAAAGGAGAAATTAGACAGAACAGAGAAATGATGAGAGAGAGAAATAGGTTTTTCATAGATGTTCCGATGGAGGTTACAGGTTTGAGGTTTCCGGTTTGTGGTCTTAAGTTCCAGGATTCATGATTGGAGATTTAGGATTGAAGATTATTGAAGTAAAACATTGACAGAAATCGAACAAGTTCTACTTATACCACGCAACAAAATAAACTATACTGCCACTCCCCGCTCATAATCAAAAACGGGGACGGAAACAATTTTTACCGGTTGAAATTTATGTTTTGCAATCGCCATAATTTCATCTGTTACTTCAGGAGAATATGTTCGTTCACCGCATCGTGTACAAACTTCTGCAGAAACATTCTCCACGAAGAGTTGCTTGTCTTTTTCTTCAAACACGAACGTAACTTTTTTACCTTCAATTGTTCCTCCACAAATGACACACTTGTTCATAATTATTTCCTTATGCTAAAATTAATCCATTCATTTTCGTCTGGTTCATAGACGGTTATTACTGCAACTCTCGGAGATACAACTGAACACGATATCAATCTTTTAGAATTGCAATTGCAAACCAACAATATCATTTCTGATCTTTTCAACTGTATCCTTTAGTGGTTGTAATTCCTTTTTAACTACCTGCCACGTCAATTTTAAATCCACACCGAAGTATTCATGGATTAATACATCCCGCATCCCTGCTATCTTCTTCCATGGAGTTTCGGGACTCATTGACTTCACATTCGTTGGTAAACGTTTCACTGCTTCCTCGATAATTTCCAATCTTCTGATAACCATATCTTGTATGCGGATTGATTGAAAAAAGTCAGTTTCAGCAATCCCTCGAGTATATTCTTCAATAAGAGCAATGCTCTCCAGAATATATTCAAGATAAATTTCCGGGTGCTTCTTGATAAAAGATTTCTTGTTCGTCAAGGATTGCATCCCGCAACCTTATGTGAACACCGTTATAGGTAACAACATCAACATCCATCCCGAGAAGTTCATTCAAATCAAGTTGAAGACCCACGAGATCAAATAACGATTTACCTTCTTGAAATTCAACTAGAAAATCAACATCACTTTGGTCTGTATTCTCGCCCCGAACAACTGAACCGAACAAAGCGGCTTTTTTCACGCCATTTTTTCTCAGAATAGGAATCGTCCGTGATTTTATTTGTTCTTTGTTTAACATAATTGTTTCAAGGTAGGAAAAATCAAAGCAAAACAAAAAACAACAAACTGGAAACAGAAAACTGTAAACTGGAAACCATCAACTGTAAACTGGAAACCATCAACTGTAAACAAAAAATCACATCTCCATCACTTGCAACTTGCGTGGCGTCTTCCATTTCCCATCTGTAAAATCAGGAAACTTTACCGGCTCGCCGTTCAGAGAAATTGATTTACCACTCAGTTCCGTTACAGCAGAAATTACTGCCGCATCATAGACATCCATATCGGGCTCAACTCCTTTCAACAATGAATTGATGAGACGATAATCTTCGATGAAATCCATGCCACCATGTCCAGCACCTTTGCTTTGTTCTTCCAGTTCAACCCAAATCGGGTGCATGTATTGTTTCATGTATTCCTCAATCGGTTCCCAGCGATGCGGTTCACTCTTTCCTTCGATGTAGATTTTTGGTTCAGGATATTTTCGCACGATGCCTTTCGTCCCCTGAACTAAAATATCCCGGCTGTATGGACGGGGAGAACTCGTGTCATGCTTCAGAATAATCGTTTCACCGTTCATTGTTTTGATGAGCGTTGTAACGACATCGCTCAGAACAAATTCCTCTTTCGCCTGCGGACTATCAGCGCCGAATTTTTCCACTGCATAGAGATGCAGTCCGCGGGTTTTCGTTCCGACAGAAACGAGATAATTGAAATAATTTCCCCGGTTGATATCCAGACATTGAGCGACGGGACCAAGTCCGTGCGTCGGATACAAATCTCCGTTCCGTTGCATCGAATGTTTCCTCCGCCAGAGTCCTTCACCTTCCATGTCATGCTTCACGTCGCGTAAGTCATGGAGATACCCGCACTCTGCATGAAGCAGTTCACCAAACATTCCTTTTTTCACCATGTTCAAAATCATCATCTCAACTTTATCGTAATTACAGTTCTCCATCATGATACAATGCTTGCGTGTCTTTTCAGATGTTTCAACTAATTGCCAGCACTGTTCAATCGTCAGGGCGGCGGGAACTTCCACTGCGGCGTGCTTGCCGGTCTTCATCGCTTCGAGACACATCGGCACATGCCACTCCCACGGTGATGCAATAAAAACCAAATCGAGGTCATCCCGTTCGCACATCCGTTTGTAGTCGGTGTCGCCGCGAGAATATCCATCGGGCTTTTTGAATCCTGCTTTTTCCACCATTTCTTGTACACGTTGCACCTTGCTTTCCACAATATCGCAGACTGCCCGAACTTCCGCTCCTTTAATCTTCAGAAGATTCTCGACATGTGCGCTCCCCATTCCACCAACACCAATATAACCGATGCGAACAACATCAAGCGGCGGAGCGTTGTAGCCCATCATGCTCTCTTGTGAAAGTGAAGCTCGTGCATCGTTGTGCAACATCCGGGTTGCAAGAACGCCGCTTAATCCGGCAGTTCCAATTTTTAAAAATTCACGGCGTTTAATTTCGTTCATTGTGTATTCCTTTTAATTGTTAGTAAAAGATGTTTTGTCATGCCGAATTTATTTCGGCATCCATTTCAACTTGAGATGGTAGATTCCGACATACGTCGGAATGACAAGGGAATTTTTTAACTCATTTAATAATTTCAAACGATTGCTTGCGTGCATAAAATTTAAACTCTTTAATTTTCCCCGGAGCGTTTCCACTCCTGGATTGATATTGAAAACCGGAAATTACATACTCATTTCCCAAATCAATCGCGATAGCATGAGGATGTGGCGGCTTCGCGCTTCCCCATTGGGTGTGCCAGATAGTTTCAATGTCATCATCAAACGCGTTCTCCGCTCTCCCATCTTCCGCCTTCAGTTCTTCACTTTCAACGGCAAAGATTTTCCATCCCTCACGCGGAAGTGGTTTCCCTTTTTCATCCAGCACAAACAACTCGGCAATGGATGCGAACGGGTCATTCCGTAAAGACGAGAGCGATTGCAAACAAATATATCTCGCATGTGTCGGTTTGAAGTTTTTCGTTTGAAGTGAATCGCCGGGAACGAATTCTCCATAACTCACTATATTGGTTTCATCAAGTTTTAACATTCCCGGAACTCTCACGGAAAACGATGGCGCAAGTTCATCCTGTTTCAATTCATTAAGAACCGGCTCTTTCAAACCTTGAATGGAATGAAAATCGGATTGTTCCAAATCCAACACGGTGATTTCATTGTCGCCTTCTTTCAACCAAACGCCCGGCACATACAGCGTTTGCTGCGGACCAATGTACCAGAAGCGACCAAGATTATGTTCGTTCACCCAGACACAACCTTTGTTCCAGCCCCGCATATCGAGAAATGTATCGCCCACTTTCGGAAGTACAATTGTGCTTCGGTACAACACCGGCGCGCTTGACGCTTGTTGAAACTCAAACCTGACATTCGACACATCATCGAACGGCAACGAGAAGATTTCCCAATCCGTTAATTCATTTCCATTGAATGTCACCTGTTCGGTAATTCCATTTCGGTTGTCTGTCAGTTTGTTACCGTAGTTGATGCGTCCTCCGTTCTCGATAAGAATATCAAGCGTGGCTGAATATCCTTCGATGTTGATATCAATTTTACTTTGCTTGTGTCTTCTATCGAGCGATGCAATTTTTGTTCTGTCAAGAAAGACCGCCGCATAGTCGCGCAAATCCTTGATGACTAACTTTCCCTCGCCATGTTGTTTGATTTGTGTTCGATATAAAATATAACCGTACGACTGTCCGACATCCTCCATTGTCAAAATCTTTTTTGATGAAATTGCATTCGGAAGCGATTCAAACAGACTTGCAGATTTACTTAGTTCAGTTCTTGGAATTTCGATAATCGAATTTGGCGGAGGAACATCCGGCAATTTCGTCCCTTCCGGAAGATGCTTTGCTATGATTTCTCTGAGTTTGAAATACTTTGGCGTCGGTCTTCCCGCTTCATCGAGCGGAGCGTCGTAATCGTACGACGTCGGCTGAGGCTGGAACTTCCCACCGTAGTTCGCCCCGTTCATGAATCCAAAATTTGTTCCTCCATGAAACATGTAGAGCGAAACCGAGATACCATTGAGCAACAACGTATCAAATTTTCCGATGAACGATTCAACGGGAACGATGGATTTTTCTTCTCCCCAATGGTCGAGCCAGCCCGGATAAAACTCCGGCACGAAGAAGGGACCTTTGCCGCCATTATATTTTCTCACGGTATCTTTTACCGACTGCGGATTGTAATCTCCGTTGATTCCGGGAAGAACTTCGTTCACATATCCATTCTTGCACTGACTTGGTCCGTCGGCTGTGAATAACGGAACATCGAAACCTGCGCTGCGGATGTAATCTCGCATCTTCCCCATAAACTCTTTGTCATCTCCGTACGAGCCGTATTCGTTCTCCACCTGAACCATCAATACTGGTCCCCCTTTGGTAATTTGAAGCGAGCCGATTTCTTCACCGAATCGTTTCAGGTAGCGTTCGCTTGCCTGAAGAAACCGCGCATCCTTACTTCTAACAAGTACATCTTTATCTTTGAGAAGCCACGCGGGGTAACCGCCGAACTCCCACTCAGCGCAAGCGTACGGACCCGGACGTACAACTACCCACAAACCTTCTTCCTGTGCGATGCGAATAAACTCCGTGATATTTCTGTTCTCTGTTGTGAAATCAAATTCTCCCGGTTTCGGTTCGTGGTAATTCCAGAAAACATATGTCGTTATCGTGTTCAATCCCATTGCCCGCGCCATCTTCAAACGATGCCGCCAATACTCTTTCGGAATACGCGCATAGTGCATCTCGCCTGCAATCATTTGAAACGGTTTTCCATCGAGAAGAAAATCATTATCGCCCAGCGCAAATGAATGTTTCGCTGATTGAGCTAACCCAAACGAGGAACACCAAAAAATAAATGCAAGAAGAATAAACGATTTCACTTTCATAAGACTATTCCATTAGAGAGTTACTCAACAATAATTTCATCAACAAATAACCACGCCTTGTCCCCTCTTCCAATGTGCCAGTCGGGACACAGTCCAACATTCTTTGCATTCACACGGACGTAACGAACGTTGATACTTGGAAACTCCTGTTGCACTTCTTTCATACTTGGCTCTTCGTTTTTCTTTGCAACCGGTATTTCTGTTCTTCGCACTGTTTGAAAATTGACCGAGTCTGTTGACACAGAAATTTCGACCGATTGCGGATGAAAAATCCACGATTTGGTATTTTGAAGAAAGTTCACTGAAATGGATGAAATGGAAGTTACATCGCCCAAATCTATCACGGCTTCAAAATCATTCTGATGGTAGCCTTGCCAGTTTCCGTCGTTGAAAGCTATTCCGCCGCGAAGTCCGTTTGTTAATGTTTGGTCGTCGCCATATCGCTCATACGGATACGTGATGGTAACATTCTTGAACATTGCTTTATGGAAAAGTATTTTTCGCTCTGTGAACTTGCTGAGAAGTTCGGCATCAACAAATGTTCCTGCCTGAATTACGGAGGTTTGATTTACAATGAACGGCTCTTTGTAGATTGGTGAGCGCGCTGTCGGCTTTGTTCCATCAAGTGTGTACCGGATTTCTCCGTTAGCCATTTCCTTCGATAAGGAAACCGAAACCCGTTTCGTCAACGTATCTATCGTCGGTGCAATTGAAACAAGGTACGCTGTCGTTGCATAGTTGTATCCCGCCGCTTCGTACCGTTCAAACTGTTTTTCCAAACGTTGGGAGAAATCATTCCAATTGCGTGACTCTTTCGGCGACCAGAGAACTTCCGCCATCGCCGCCATGCGAGGAAGTGTCATATACTGTGCGTGTTTCAGAGTAGGAATATATTCTGTCCAGACATTTGCCTGTGCGCCGAGAACATGCTTTGCTTGTTCAGTTGTCAAACTTTCAGGCACCGGTTCAAACGAGTACACTTTACTAAGCGGAGTGAATCCTCCAATCGCAAGCGGTTCACTTTCACGCGGTCCCTGATAATAATCGAAATAACAATGCGAGCCGGGTGTCATCACAACATCATGATTTTGTCGCGCTGCCGTTATTCCGCCTTCTACTCCGCGCCACGACATCACTGTAGCGTCCGGTGCGAGTCCGCCTTCGAGAATTTCATCCCAGCCAATCATCCGGCGACCTTTTGACACAATAAACTTTTCAATTCGTTTGACGAGATAACTTTGAAGTTCCGATTCATCCTTCAGTCCTTCATCTTTCATTCTCTTTTGACATTTCGGACACGCCCGCCATTCTTTCTTATCCGCTTCATCGCCTCCGATATGGATGTACGTTCCGGGAAACAAGTCCATTACCTCCGTGAGAACATCTTGCAGAAAATAAAAAGTACTGTCGTTTCCCGCACAATAAATATCAGTGACGGGCCAAACGCCGCCGGGAGGAACCTTGAACGGTCCGCCCGTGCAGGAATATTGGGGATACGCGGCAAGTGCTGCTGTTGTATGCGCGGGCATTTCAATTTCAGGAACGATGGTGATGTTTCGTTCCGCCGCGTATTTCACAATCTTTTTGATTTCATTCTGAGTGTAATATCCGCCGTAGGTCGCTTGCTCGTTATCTTTCGGCGGGTCTCGGAAATCCCAGTTTTGATGTTCTCTGTCAACGCGCCACGCACCTATTTCCGTCAGCTTCGGATATTTTTTAATTTCGATTCGCCACCCTTGGTCATCAGTCAAATGCCAGTGAAACACATTGAACTTGTGCATCGCAAGCATGTCGAGATAGGTGTAGATAAATTTTCTCGGAAAGAAATGCCGACTGACATCGAGATGCATTCCGCGCCATTTGAAACGGGGAGTGTCAACGATTGACACACTTGGAATAAACCATTTCAGTATTCGTTTATTTATTGTGATACTTGTTGCTTGCGAAGCCAATTGTGACAAAGACTGGACGGCATAAAACAATCCTTTCGAATGATGTGATTGTATAATTACCGAGTCGAGGTGCACTGCAACCCTATATCCTTCTTCACCTAAAGATTGGTCGTTGACGAATTGTAGACGAATAAAATTTGATTTTCCTGTTTTATTGTTTTTGGCTATCCGTAAAGGTAATCTTGTTTTTTCACGTAGAAACCTGATTGAGCGAAAGAATTCATTGTTGGTTTGGGAATTTGCATCAGCGACAATAATCGTTCTTTTGTTGATTTCGAAATGTCCCTTATGGAATTCAATCTTTGCAGGTTGAGGTATAATGCTCGGAGGGAGATATTTTTTTATTTTGAGAGTTCTTGCATCTCCGGTATAATTCAAACAGAAAAAACAAAAGACAACTAAAAACGCGTAATACTTCATGACAAAAAATGCTTTTGTAAATACTCCTTCACAATCGGAATATCTGATTGGTTCGTCAAATCAATGACATGCTCGGCAAGCGGAATTGTCCATACGGATTTCGGCTGAGACTGTGCAAGCATCTTCACCGCAACGGGAAGTTCTTTCTCGTTGCGAACAGGATGCAGCGGAATCGTTTCGAGAAATGGAAGAATATCCTCATACGTCAAACGAAAAATATTCATACTCACGCCAATCCTTCCTGATGAATCTTCTGCTTGATTGATTTCCTCAGCGGTTGGCTTTTCAACTATGTCAGTGAGAAATCCTTGTTCATCTTTTTTGATGACGGCAAATCCGAGAATTCGTTCTTCATCGAACCGAAGCGCGGCGCGGTCATAATCAATGAGTGCGTTTGCGTGTGTCTCTTTTAACAGCAATTGCAACGCGTTCACAGAGTACAGATTGTCGCTGTTGCACACCGTGAATGATTGTTCCTTCCACTCCGGCTTTGAACGAAGAGCGGCAAGAAGCGCATCGGCGGTTCCGAGCGGCTTTGTTCTCCCCGTCGGAATTGTTTGAGTAGCATAGGAAATATCTAAAAGTGGAAATTGATTTTTGCCGTTCAAATCATAGTACCTTCTAATCGAATCATCACGTTCACCAACGACAATAACAACATGACGATAACCTGCCCGCTCAACGTAGTTCAATAAATAATCGAGAAACGGGCGAGTATTGTTCCCGACTCCAATCATTGCCTTCGATTTTTCAAGCGCATCCTTCAGCAATTGCGGCTCGATGCCGTTAGTGTTATCCGGCATTTTTTTCATACGTGAAGAAATCCCCCCGGCAAGGATGACAATGTTCGGCTCGTTCATTTCACGTTCTCGATTCGTGTTCCTTCATCAACCCGAATAATGTATGCTTTGCCTCCTACCCGTTCGATTGCTTCTGCGACTTGTTCTGTATTACTTGGCGCATAGACAAACATACAACCGCCGCCGCCGGAGCCATTGATTTTTCCTCCGAGAGCGCCTGCACTCAACGCGGCATCAAGCATCCTGTCAATTTTCTTTGTTGAGATTTTCAAAACATCGCGTAAGATAGTTTGATGACGATACAACAACGCTCCGAACGTTTGCTCATCAAGTTTTTTCTTTTGAAGAACGTTCAACGCCTCAATGGTTATATCTCGATTCTGAAGCGTCCCCGATAACAAGGTTTGGTCAGTCTTGTTGAGGCTCACGTTGTTTTGTTTCCATTCTTCAGTGGAAATCGTTTGAAGTGAAAAACCCGAATTGGATTGTTGCAACCGACCGACAATTTCCAACACATGATGTTTCACCCGTGCAAGAATTTTCATCGTCTCCTTCGGTTGTTGAGAATCTCCGAGGACGAACGCTCCGGGGTTTGCTGAAATCGGTTTGACAATCAAACGGGGAAAAAACGAGAGATGGAGAATCCCGCCGTACGCAGTCGTGACCTGGTCCATCATCCCTCCCGGTTCCTGAAACTCCAACACTTCGGATTGATATGCAAATTGGGCACATTGCCTTGCAGTCAACGATTTCTTCTGGTCGCTCATTCGTGCAAGAAATTTACTCCACGAGACGGTCAGCGCAGAAGAACTCGATGTTCCCGCCGCAATGGGAATTTCTCCACGTACGACACAATCAAAACCGTGCGAAAAACTAAATCCATTTCGACGAAGGACGTTCACTCCGCTTCTGAAATAATCCCGTCCGTTCCGGTAGCGCATCTGCTTGTCGAGTGTGAATCTGACACGGGATTTGATGTCCGGTAATTCTATTCTGACAGTGGAATCGTTTCGTTGTTTTCCTTCGATGGAGACGCGGAGAGAAATGGCGACGGCAATGACCGGCAATCCGAGATAATCCTGATGCTCGCCGAAGAGGCAAATTCTCCCGGGGGTTGAGACAGTGAGCGATGGTATGTGTTTGCTCATGCCTTATGAATCTGTTCGATATGATTCTCTGCCAATTTCATTGACCAAAATGGATTTCGTTCGGGAAGAATATATCTTTTCTCGGAGGTAAATCAAAGAAAGAAAATTGAAAAAACAATCGGCAATAATTCAAATCAACATTCTTCGAGTTTGTCGCTGAACGATTTCGAGGAACAAAAAAACTTGTTTTGTCAAATGACGTTCATGTCTGCCCAAGAGTGGTTTATTATGAAATCCACTTGTCGGGCAGAAACACATCTGCTTTGAATGAAATATCAATCTAAAGTGAGCTTTTCGAGGATTCGAGCAAAACTACAGGACAACCTCAAAAACAGGCTATTTTTGAGGTTTTTATAACTTAGGGAAGATTTCTAAGTACTTAGCAAAGATTTTTAAGTTCATAGAAAACATTTCTAAGTACTCAGAAAAAATTTCTAAGTGCTTTGGGAAAAAAGTTAGGTTCTGAGAAGCCATTCCAAAGTACTCAGAGAAGAATTCTAAGAACTTAGGGAAGAAAGTTAAGTTCTTCGAAAACGTTTCTAAGAGTTCAGAAAATATTTCTCAAGGCATAGAACGGTAGGGTAGTGGTAGTGTTTCTAAAACAGTGTCATATGAACATTGAAGAAGAAAACAGAATCCTGAACCCGTTCAGAAAAGAATCATGTTTCCTGATTTGTAAACATGTTGACCTTCTTCCCTTTAAGAAAAAAATATGAACACACCGTTATACACAGAAATAATGCAACTCAGCATGAATGAGCGGTTGCAATAAGTAAAAAACCAGTGGGATAGTTTTCAGGCACAGCCTGACGAACTACCGCTTCAATCGTTAGAACATCATCCTACGATATAATCTCATCATCCTCTAACAGAAGACAACCATCCTCTAACAGAAGATGGCCATTCTCTGACAGAAGACAGCCATCCTCTAACAGAAGACAGCCATCCTCTAACAGAAGACAGCCATCCTCTGACAGAAGACAGCCATCCTCTGACAGAAACTCATCATCCTCTAACAGAAGACAGCCATTCTCTGACAGAATTTTGCCATCCGAAGAACGTACCGAAGGAATTGTCAATCCAAAAACTAATACATTCCTGTTTCTGAGGACATATGATCGAACCAAGATTGATATGTGCCTTATTTTGGATTTGTAAATGTATGTTGACATTCTTACCTTAAAGAAAAAATATGAACACACCCTTATACACAGAAATAATGCAACTCAGCATGAATGAGCGGTTGCAATTAGTTGAAGACTTGTGGGATAGTATTCAGGCACAGCCTGACGAACTGCCGCTATCGGATGAACATCAGGCAATTGTCGAACAACGACTTCAAGATTTAGAAAAATCTCCTTCACAAACTATTTCCTGGGAAGAACTGAAAGTTCATGCATCGCGTTCATTGAAATGAGCAGAGTTGAATTTTGGAAAGAAGCCGCCGATGAATTTCTTGATGCTGTACGTTGGTATGAAGAACGAAGTGCGGGGCTTGGCAGGGAATTTCTTCGTTCTTTAGATATTTGCCTTTCCAACATCCGGCGTTACCCCAAACTCTATCCTGAAATTTATCGAACTGCAAGGAGAGCATTACTAAGAAAATTTCCGTATGCGCTCTATTACGTTATTCAGGAAGAAACAATTATTGTCATTGCAATCTTACACACAAGCCGACATCCAAAGTTGTTAAGAAAGCGAATGAGGTAATTTCTTGCCCGATTTTCATAAATAAAAAACGCGCAGTGAACATGGTTAGTTCGCTGTGCGTTTCAAAAAAGAGGGGGTCTGTTACTTGTTCCGCGTGTAGGTTATTTCACCAGTCATAAAATCATCCATCTTGCCATACAGAGTGAGAACTTTTTCGCTTTGTTCGAACGTTCCTTCCATCGTAAAAACGCACCGAAGGAATTGTCAATCCAAAAACTTTATACTCCTATTGATGTGTCATCATCAATTCGGAAAACATATCCGAACCAATTCTTGATTGCACATCAAAGCGTTATTGAATCTGAATCTGTTGCTCGTCCAATTCCATTTCGAAGATTGGCAACTCCGTGGCTAACTCCTCCGTACCCAATGCACGGAACAAATGTGGTCCGAACGGACGGAAGAGTAAACGGGATTTGACGTTCCAAAATCCTGTTGCATTCGCTTTGAATTTGTATGTTGCCTTGTGCGAACCGAACGGCGGAATTGTTTTATTGTACACGGAATCAAGTTCGACAAGAATTCCTGTTTCATGTCCGTCCTTGTACAGTGTCCCGTTGAACAACGCAAGGTCTTTGTCTTCGTTCGGGCGAAGCGCGCTGTTTTTGTCCATCAAATCTCCGTTCGCATCGAGATGGCCGGAGCGATATACTGTGTCTGTTCCTTTCCAGACCGTAACTTCAATCCACATCTGGCGATTGAAAAATACTGACGTCGGCAAGTTATGCCCGGTTTTATCATTGCAAATTGTAACATGGACAGAAACACTATCGGAGAGATTTGCCTGCGTCGGAACATCAAGTTTGAGTGAAGCGGAGTTCTTCATGAAGGAATCTACTTCCGCTTTTTGTTCCGCTCTGAATGGAAAATCTGTTATCGCTACATCGGCGCCGGCGAATGTGTGACGATGTAAATCGTTCCGAACGGGACCGCCGACAGCGGCTTGACCGGTATAAGTTTTCATGTGGCACTTCTGGCACTCGACCGACATCGCTCCCCACGCGCTGTTCTGCCATTCGGTGAACGTGATTTCGAACGGAACGCCATTGAGAATCAAATCATGACATTGCCTGCATGATTCCGAACGGTCGTATGCCGGTTCAAATCCGTTTTCGTGCGCGGCATTAGCAACCGGATTCGACAGTACACCATATTTTATATTGCCGGGTTGAATTGTGTATTCAATTTGTTGATTGGTTGTTTTGAACGGCGGACGAAGAATATGGCAAATGTCGCAGTTGATTCCCTCACGCACAAGCGGGTCTAACTCTGAAAATTCAAACGATGGTTTGTACGTATCAGTCAGCCAGCCGATAGGTGAATGACATTGGAAACATGCTTTCCCCAAACCGCCGTTGGTGTGTGCTTGCAGGGAATTATTTGCAAGCCGCCAAATCGGGTCGCTCGTCGAATAGCGATGCATCGAACCACTCCACTCATCATAGTATTGCGGATGACAGGTCGAGCATTGCAACGACGGAGTAAAATCCGTGAGTTTGTATTTCGGTGTTTGAGGAACCGGTACAATTGCCGGTTCGTCTTCTTTACAGGCGGCAATCAAAAGAACAAAAAGAAATGATAGGCACGTGAACCATTGTTTCATGGTGTTGTCCATCGTTGATTATTGAGTAACACAAAGCCCGGTCGGCATTTTCCCGACCTCAAGAACTTTGACGACTTGATTAAGAACTGCATCAATAACACAGACATTGCCGATGTTATCGTTCGCGTAGCGCGGCACATATCCGGGCGTTGCATTTTCGTTCGAGATGAAAATATATTTTCCGTTTGATGAAATATCACACCCGTGCGGGTAGTCGAAGTAGCGGGGCGAGTTTGCAGTGATTGTTTCCATCACATGCCGCATCGGGATATGAATGACAGAAACCGTATGCCCCTCACGATTGGTAACATAACACCAATTTCCGTCGGGCGTGAATTGCAAATGCCATGGTTGTTGTCCGACTTGGAACGAATCAACTAACGCGTACGTGTGTGCGTTAAACATTCTCACTTCATTATTATCCGAACAAGTTACCAACAAGTAATTATCATCGGGCGAGACAGCAACTTCCATCGGAGAGTATTTTACCGGTCCGAACGGGTTTGCATCAAAGGCAAGCGGGATTTCCGCAACGACTGAATCGGTGGCAACTTCAATAACTGAAAGATAATCCGACATCATGTTGGCAACGAACACTTTCGTACCATCATGGCTTATCCTGATTCCGTGAGGCATTGTCATAACATTTATTGTTCTCGTTTGTGTCATGGTAGAAGTGTTGACGACGGAAATTTTATTCGTGCTCGATGACATGAACTGAGAAACATACAACTTGCTTCCATCCGGGGTGAGAGCAAGTAACGCAGGCGCGCCAAGAACGCTTGCTTTCTTTACCAATGTATCCGCATGTGCATCAAATTTCCAGACTTGCCCCGCGTTAATGAGCGAGACATACCAGAAATGGTCATTCGCAACAATAAAATGCGGACCTTCCGCCGCCGATGAATTTCCAACAGAAATAAATCGTGTTACAACCAAACTATCCTGGTCTATGATGGCAACGTTATCTTCCTGTTGATTCGGGACATACACTTTCTTCATCGAGTGTGCAAACGGAATAGCGCCGTCATCGTTCTTCGCACCTTCGGTAATCCATCGCTTCAGGAAATTACTTTCTGCCTGAGATAACGGAGAAGAAATTGCAGGATGTTGCCGACGCAACGTTGTTCCATCGAATAAATATGTGAGCAAACTTTTCTCCGCACGAAACGGGACGATAACATTTCCGAAAGTTGAGCCTTTGATAAGCCGTTGCCAACTTGATAAGGAAAGTCCGGCTGAACTTGTGGAATTATCATGACAACCGGAAGTTGCACACCGGTTCTGCAAAATCGGCTGAACGTGCTGTGAGTAGGAAATCGTCACGATAGAATCATAGTCAGGCGTAACGATTTGTTCATCCTCCCGACATGATTGAACAACAACCAACACAACAACAAGGTGAAGAAAAAATAAAATTCGTTTCACGAAAGTTCTTTCAATGATATTCAATAATTTGACAATGATTAATAACAGATTTATAAAATGATAAACATCTCAGAGAACCTGTACATACATTCTAAGAAAAAGTTGTGTAGGAAAGAAAACTATAGCATGTATTCTACGCTGAGGTCTTCCGACTGAGAACAGGTACACGCATATTCTGTCTGAATATGCTCGCGCATTTGCCTGCACGATTTACTGCAGTCGCGTAATCCTCGAAATACATCCGACGATTCCCATACTTCCCGAAAATCGAAATCGGTTATTCGTAAATCACCCGCATTTGCACTGAGGCCACTACATAACTGCACCTTCCCGTCCGCGCTAATGTATGCAAATCGTTTACCCGCAAGACAAAGATGCCGCCACTGAAATCCTTTTTCTTTGTCAAGAGGCGAATTGCTTTCGAATGATAACTCATTAAACCCGACATATCCGTATTGCACACATTGCGGTGAAAAATACATGTTGTCGGGACTGAACCGTTTTATCTTGGCAATGGCTTCAAGATATTCTTCAATTTGTTCTTCCGTATAATCGTTTTGTTTTCCTTTGGGTTGATTGTCCCGATTGAAATTCAGGTGACAATATAAGCCGCGTGCCGCGCGGCGAAAAGCATAATCATGCTCGAACGCCAACTCTCGAACTACGGGGCGATCAATCGTTGTTGCTAAATGAATTTCATACCCTGCACTTTTCAAGAGGCGAATGCACCGTTCGAGCGTATAGAACTCGGTCGTCCGCCGAAACCGCGTATCCATATCTTCAATGATGCAACCATCAATTGAAATACGAAAGACCCGAGGTCCAAACTCTGCATATTGACGAAGTAATTCCTGTGTAATATCTTCCGGAGGAGTTTCAAGAATCATTTTCAATCCAAGCCCTTGCCCGAACTCGACAATCGAAAAAATATCTTCCCTCTTGAGAAGATGCGACCCTGTAAAAACGATGATAGGTTTTGCCATCCGCGCGATACTTTCGAGCGTCTGCATACATTCTTCCGTATTCAGCGTTTTAACTTTTGTTTGAAAGATTCCGCTCGCGACGCTCCCGTTTTTACTCTGTTCAAGTTCCCACATAATTAAGCGTGGACGAAAATCTTCTTGCTCTACTTCGTATCGGAAATTCATTGCGTTCCCTATTGATAACTATTGATGAATTGATGATTGCTGTTGAGATTGTATTTCACATGCTTCTTCCAACATGGCAAAGGCGTCTGTTCCGTACCTTCGATGCCGAAATCAGTCAGACACGTTCCGCACCCGTCACCCTCGAAACAACCGGATACCCTCCGGGTGTCACTCGCATACCAATAATGTTGAAGTTTGCTCATCAAACTTTGTTTGCTTGTTTTGATTCTAAAGAACAAATCAGTAATTGTGAAATCCATTCCTGCTACTACGTCGGAAAAGACGTCAGTAACCTTTCTCAAAGTGGCAAGCATTATGCCAATAGAAACTGGCTCATGGTGTTGATTTTCAATCAAGATTGAAGTAAATCCATGCTTTTACACATTTTCTTCTCACAGATGACATTCCCTTCTCATGGATGAAAGAAATAGTCAGGTTGAGGTAATACATTGTTGATACTCCTCAGGCGTATTTACATTTCTTAATGATTGCTCAAACCGAATCCCCTCCTGAACAGATAACACAACTTTTCTTGAATTTCGCGTCTGTAAAAAGTCCATCACTGAAAACTGTTTTTCCTGTAGCCGTTCTTCTATACTTTGCATGGTTGATTTTTTATAGAAGCCACACAGCGGGTGAACAAATGAACCAAGAGAAGGAACAAGCACGTCTTCATCTGAAATTTTTTGAAGAAGAAAATAAATGAATTCAGATTGAATCAGCGGCGTGTCACACGAAACAATAAATACTCTTTCAGTAGGAGCATGAAGTAGCGCAGAATGAATACCACCAAGTGGACCACAATCTTTGTACATATCGGGAACAACAGGAAGTTGGAGAAATTCGAAACGCGAAGATTCATCGGCAACGAGAAAAACATTTCCGAATATTTCGGTGAGTGTGTTTGCAATTCGTTCGATAAATGGAATGCCATGTAAATGAAGGAGAGCCTTCTCTTTTCCCATGCGAGTACTTTTTCCTCCTGCCAGAATTGCCCCGCTGATGTCTGTTCGTCGCTTCACTAAAAGAAGAACATCAAACTCGCACCGATACCGGAGAAGTTGAACATCGGTCGTTTTACAACCGAATAAATTTTCCGCTGAAACTCTGCTTTGTTTTCCTGAGAGAGTATATCTTTGTAAGAACCGTCAATCGTGTAGAGATATTTTACTTCTACCTGCATTGCATTATTGGCAGTAAGCGGAATATACACTCCCGCCATTGCATGACCGCCTGCAAGACCGACTAACGCAGACGCATCGCCGCGAACACTGGTATCCACCCGAATCAAGGAAACAGATAATTTTTCTATGCCGCCATATCCTTCAACTCCGATTCCCAAAAAGGGTGTGATAGTTTCATGAGGATTTCCTCCGGTGAATCGGGCAACTACTGACGCCTGAAGATTGATCGCCCAAAATCCCACGTCGCCGGAATTAAATTGCCATGATGTATCCTGGAGAATCGGTACTCCTTCTCCACCAACCACTCCTCCCGTTAAGCGCAAACCAAACATCTCCCACAACCACTGAGTTCTGCCGATATGAATTCCGAAAATTCCATCGTACACATTGTTCATTTCTTCTTTTTGAAATCGTTGGTAACTTAACAACAGTCCCCACTTTGCATACGTTGAATCACCAATTGGTCGTGGTTCAATTGCAGTAAGTTGTGCCGATGCCTTCGTTAACGGAAACAAGAAGCCGGAAATGAAAAGCAGAAAAAACCAGACTGACCGCTTAGTATATTTCATGTGATTGTTCTGTAGTGAAGATGAACTTGTCTATCGCCGGTAAATCTATTAAAAGCTGTAGTGAAAAACAATTCCGGTAAAAAATACAGATGACTTGCTTCCGAGTGGTATAAAAAAATGCGCTCCGAATTTCCAAGAAACAAATTTCCGAAACGAACCGGTATGACCCTAAAGTGACTCAAAAAGAATATGATATTTATTTGATGAATGGGGAAAGTAAGGAACTGAAGAGTGTTACCGACACGACTTTCTATTATGAACAGGTACCGGTGTTTGTTGAACAATGAACTGAATTGTAATCAGAAGTTGTAAAGTTTCAGTCCCTTGATAAATCTGTAATCACGAACATTATTCGTATAGAGTTTGATATCATATACCAATGCAGTTGCGGCAATCAATGCATCCGGAATTTCTAAACGATGACTCAAAACATACGAATTCATTAATCCAAGAAATGTAGTTGAAATTAGTTCATCAAGATGAATAATAGTCAAACCAGACAGATCATTCATTATTTAATTAAGCTCTTTCTTGTTCCTTGCGCCATATACAAGTTCGGCAACAGTTATTGAACTGACTGCCATTTGTTCCTGTTTAACCTGCTTGAGGATTTCAATGACCTTCGGATTTCGCTTATAAAGTTCTATGAGAACATCCGAATCACAAAGAATCATTTTTTCTTTGACCATGCTTCAGCTCTGATTTTTTCGATTGAAATATCTCTACCTTCCCACATACCTGCTGACTCGAAAATATCACGCTTTTTCTTTTTGACTTTTGTAAGTTTTGCTTTTTGAACTTCTACGACATCAAACAATTTGAGTAATTCCAAGAAGGGAGCGAATTTTTTTTTATTTTTTATCGAAAGTGTTATGGTATCCATAATTTTGCTTTTTTCTAGTAGTAATATCCTTAAAAACCAAAATAGAAACAAACATACTTCAAGGATAACGTAACTTTTCCAATCCCCTTCTTAACCGCTTCACACCTTCCTCAAGTTCTTTCATTGAGCAGGCGTACGAGAGTCGGAGATAATTCTTCGCTCCAAACGCAGAGCCGGGAACAAGCACGAGATGTTCTTCTTCAATTAAATATTGGCAGATGTCCATATCATCTTTCAGCACCTTTCCGTTGTGCCGCTTTCCGGCAAACGCTCCGACGTAAGGAAAAAGTAAAAACGCTCCTTTGGGAAAATCCACTTCGACTTCGGGAACCTGCTTGAGTTGTTCGACTGCATAATCCCGTCGCCTTTTAAATTCCGTCACCATTTCACCAAGTTCGGAAGAGTGATTTGAGAGCGCAGCAACTGCGGCTTTTTGTGCAATCGAGTTTGCATTGGATGTTACCTGACTCTGAATCTTCGCCGCTGCTTGTGCAATTTCTTTCTTCGCTCCGAGATACCCAATACGCCATCCAGTCATCGAGTACGCTTTCGAAACACCATTCACCGTTACCACTTGCTCTTTAATTTGCTTGATGCTTCCGATGCTGAAATGTTTCGCACCGTCAAACACAACTTTCTCATAAATCTCATCCGACACAACATAGATTCCTGTTTCAGCAATCACATCGGCAAGTTCCTCAATCTCTCCTTGTGAATACACAGCGCCGGTCGGATTGGAAGGCGAGTTAAAGATGAGCGCTTTTGTTTTTGCATTAATTGCCTGTCGAAGTTGCCGTGCAGTAATTTTAAAACCGGCATCATGCATCGCATTGACAAACACAGGATTCGCATCCACCAACTTCACCATTTCGGGATAACTCACCCAATACGGCGCCGGGATAACAACTTCATCGCCGGGATTACAAATTGCCTGCAACGAATTGAAAATCGCCTGCTTCGCTCCAGTTGAAACAACAATCTGGTCGGGTTGAAAAACAAGATTATTATCCTTCTCGAACTTTTGAGTGATAGCTTTGATGAGTTGCGGAATTCCTTCGTTGGCAGTGTAGCGAGTGAAGTTTTCTTCAATTGCCTGAATTGCCGCCATCTTGATATGTGCAGGCGTTGGAAAATCCGGTTCGCCGGCTGTGAGACTGAGAACATCAACTCCCTGCTCTTTTAATTTGCGGGCAAGTGATGTAAGCGCGAGTGTTTGTGATTCTTCAAGTTGTTGGATTTTTAGAGAACAGGATTTCATGATACCCTTACAAAGAACTGTTAACGCTTGAATTTTTTCTTGAGTTTTTTGAGAACAATTTCCGGAACGAAGTCAGATACATCGCCAATGTGTTGAGCAATTTCTCTTACAAGACTTGAACTGAGGTACGTGTACTTTTCATGTGGCATGAGGAAAACCGTGGTCAGTTTTCCTGCAAGTTTTCGGTTCGTCAGCGCCATTTGAAATTCATATTCAAAATCGGAGACGGCGCGAAGTCCTCGCACCACGACGGATGCTTTTTTCTTTTTCGCGTACTCGACAAGCAATCCTTCGAAACAATCAACCTGAACATTCTTCAAATGCTGAACCGATGAACGAATCATTTCCAATCGTTCTTCATCCGTAAACAACGGATTCTTTGTTGAGTTCCGGGCGACCGCAACAATAACGTCAGAGAAAATCTCTGCCGCTCGCTCAATGATATCGAGATGACCGTTCGTAATCGGGTCGAAGGTTCCGGGATAGATAGCTTTTATTTTCATTGTTTCATTGACGATTGAGTCATTGACGATTGAAGAAACTAACTCTCGTTTGTCCAAACTCTTTTTGTACAGAAAGTTGAAATTTGTCAGACTGTTCAAATGTTATGTGTTTCGTGTGTTCAATGATAAGCAAACCATCGTTGTTGAGCAAGTTCTTTTCAAAAATTAATGACGGTAATTCTTTTGTTTGTTCGTATGCGTACGGCGGGTCGGCAAAAATCAAATCAAATTTTTCCCGGCATGAATTTAAATAATACAGTGCATCTAATTGTATGACTTCCGCTCGTTCATCGCATTTCAACAGTTCAATATTTTTTTGAATTGTTCTTACAACATTATTTGATGATTCAACAAACACCGTGTTTGCGGCGCCGCGGCTGAGCGCCTCAAATCCCAAATTGCCTGTTCCTGCAAACAAATCAAGAACATTCGCTCCATGAATCCGGAGACGATTTTGTAACATATTGAAGATTGTACTTTTTACGCGGTCGGTTGCGGGGCGTACACTATTGTCCCGGACAGAAACAAGTGTGCGTCCTTTGAATTCACCTGCGATGATTCTCATGAATGTTACTTAGAATTTCGTCCGGAATCAGGTAACATACAACCCACGCACGCGCTGAACCGATGTTCATGACCGAGAAAACGGGAAAAGTTTTTTACTTCGGGTGTAACACGGAATTTTCTAAATGGATTTAACGGAACAATGACACCCAGCGATGACTTCAATGCTTTAATCCATTCATACGAAAGCGCGGCGCCAAACACAAACATGGTTTCGGGTAAAACGTCAAGTAATTCGTTGGCTAAAAACTCGACGGCGGATTTTGGTTCCAACCCGATTGCATACCTGTGCATCGTCAGCGCTCCCGATTCGAACACAAGAACATCTAACCGCAAATGAGATATACTGAGAAGCGCAATTGTTTTTGTAGAAATTTCCGGATGAACGAGGCGGAGTGCACGTTCGGAAGTTGACGTGTGTAATTCAATCGTATCACATTGTAGATTTGATTTTTGAAACGACGCTTTTATTTCATTCAGCAACGAATGTTTGAGAATGCTTGAAAGTACAACATGCGTCTCTTCATTATTGGATTTCAACATTCTCGTTTGCCGGAGATACTCCCCCGAAGAAAATTCAGGGACAAAATTCTTCCATTCCCAATCAAGATGTTCCTCGCGTTCATCGGTTGTCAATGAAGCATCAAGCGGAAATGTTTGTAACACAGCGCGGTCTATTTCCATACTCACTCCGACTTTAGCAATCTTTCCGAACGGTTTCAATGCCTGCACCATCGTTTCAGGCAAAAAATAAAAAGGCAGTTCGTCTTGGCGAACTATTTCATCCAGATATTTCAGGTCGGTTCCGTCGTCTCTGAATTCTGCGGCAACGATTTGTGTCCTGTCGCCTGAAAACCCGATTCCAACACGAATTTCTTTTGTCATAAGTTACTTCTCAATCTTAATCATTGGTTTGAGCGCTTCAAATTTCTTTTCACCGATTCCCTTTACTTTCAACAATTCCTTCGCTGATTTGAATACTCCCCTCTCCTCCCTGTACATGATAATTCTCTCGGCGACTGCTTCACCTACTCCGGGAAGTTTCATCAATTCTTCTTTTGTTGCTGTGTTGATATTGACCGGAATAGTATCGTTCAGGTTCTTTACACTTTGATGTGTTGAATTGTTTCCCGTTTCATTGTGAACTGAATCTCCGTTATCATTTGAAGCGTTGAGAAGATTTGCCTTGCTTTTGAACTCAGAATCAATGGAAGAATAATCAAACTGTGGCGGTTGTTCCGTTGATACTCCGAGAAGATTCAATGTACCCCCGACAAGAAACGCTCCGATTAGAAAGAAAACAATTTTTCCTTCGTTAGGGGTGAAGCCGATAAGCAGACGTAACTTCTCGAAATATTTCATACCTCACTTGAAGATGTTTTTCATTTTCTCAAAAAAACTTCTCTCTGCATTTGCGGATTTGTCACCCTCTTTCGGTTTGATATTCTCCGAGGCATTCATTTGTTTTAACAAATCTTTTTCTTTGGAATTGATTTTCGTCGGGACCCAAACATTGACACGCACAAGTTGGTCGCCTTTTCCATATCCACGAAGTCGCGGGAATCCTTTATCTTTCATGCGCAAATATCTTCCCGATTGTGTTCCCGCATCAATTGATAACAATGCCTTGCCATACAATGTCGGTATTTCTACTTCTGTCCCAAGTACCGCATCGGGATAACTTATCAGTAAATCAAGCACAACATCTTCGCCGTTTCTGACAAACAAGGGGTGACGTTCTTCCTCGATGAGAACTATTAAATCTCCTGCAGGTCCGCCACGTTGCCCTGAATTTCCTTGCCCCTCCAATTGAATATAATTTCCCTCCGCAACACCTGCCGGTATTGTTACTTTCACCGTAGATTCACCTTGCACTCTCCCCTCGCCGCGACATTTCGAGCAATGTTCTTTTACAATTTCTCCTTCACCATCGCATTGATGACATGTAGAAATATTAACAAACTGACCGAAGATGGTTCGATTAGCCTGACGAATTTCCCCCGAACCACCACACACATGGCAGGTTGTTTTTGAACTTCCCGCTTTCGCTCCCGAACCGTTACACATCTCACATCCAACATAGCGTTTTACTTTCAACTTTTTCTCGATGCCTGTCGCGATTTCTTCAAATGATAACTTCAAGCGAATTTTTAAATCCGAGCCGGGAATTCCGCTCACCGTTCTTCCTCTTCCTCGCCCCTGATTAAAAACATCTCCGAACATACTACCACCAAACGCCTGTCCGAAAATATCCTGAAAATTCACAAAGATATCATTCACATCCCTGTAACCATGGAAGTCCATTCCCGGCTTCATGCCTTCGTGACCGAAGCGGTCGTAACGTGCGCGCTTGTCGTTATCGCTCAAGACTTCGTACGCTTCCGTTGCTTCTTTGAATTTTTCCTCCGCATCTTTGTTATTCGGATTCCTGTCGGGATGATATTTCATTGCCGCCTGCCGGTAGGCTTTTTTGATTTCATCCTGTGAGACCCCGCGATTCAGTCCGAGGATTTCATAATAGTCGCGTTTTGCCATTCCTTAATTCGCACCTTCTGTTGTTGCAGGTTCAACACTTTCGATCTGAGGAGGTTCTTCGACCACTTCTCCCGAAACAACAACTTTTGCATGACGCAGAACTTTTCCATGCATCATGTATCCCTTCTCTACTTCTTCGAGAATTGTATGAGGCGGAACATCGCTCTTTGGTAATTGCATCAATGCATCATGCAGATGCGGGTCAAATTCTTTCCCAATGACATCGTACGCTTCAACTCCCTGCTTTGCAAAAAGTTTCAGGCATTTTTGATAGATAAGCTCCACGCCTCGAAAGAATGAATCAAAATCTTTTTTCTCACGACTGAGTTTAAGTGAACGTTCAAAATCATCAAGCACGGGAAGTAAATCGTAGATCAAATCTTCGTTTGCATACTTCACCCGTTCCAAATAATCATTTTCTGTACGACGCTTGTAGTTCTCAAACTCTGCCGCTTTCCTGAGCAATTGGTCTTTCAATTGCACGATGGTCTTTTCCAATTCTTCCATACGATTATCGGGAACCTCTGTCTCAGGTTGTTCCTGAGCAATCGGTTCCGAAACTTCAGGCGTGTTCTGTTCCTCTATGATGTTCTCTTCCATGTTAACTTAATGATGATGATACTTCTTCTGCCATATAACTGACCAACGGAATAACCCTTGCATAATTCATTCGTTTTGGTCCGAGAATTCCGACCGTTCCCTGCACGTCACCGATGGTGTACGTCTTTAATATGATACTATAATTTTTCAACTTTGTGTTTCCATGTTCTTCCCCGATTGCAACTGCGACTCCTTGCTGTACTTCCTTCACGTCTGATTGTTCCAGAATATCCGCAAGGTTCGTTTCATCGTTAATGAGTTCGATGATAGTTCGAATGTTATCCTTTTCACCATACTCCGGTTGCTCAATGAGTGTCTGAGTCCCGCCGATGTGAAGTTTTTCCCGTTCCTTGCTATCATCAAAAATTCTCCCCGCCGAATTGACCATGAGATTAATGATGCCCGATTTATCATTGGCAAAATCTTTCACTCGCTCGCTGAACGTATCGCGAATAGTCTTCAATGTCAGGCCGGAAAGTTTCTCATTCAGATACTGACCGACATCAGCAAGGTGCATGGGTGAAATTTCAACAGGAATTTCCATCGTAATTGTCTTAATGATTCCCGATTTCACTTCCAACACGACTAATATTTTATGGGAAGCAATACAGATTAATTCGATTCGTTCAAGCACACCAGCGCTTAGATGAAGCGATGACACAACACTTAGTTGATGAGAAATTGTCCCAAGCAACCGCGCCGCCTCACGGAGAACTTCGTTCGACTCAATCATCAGGTCAAACTGGCGTCGGATATTACCTTTTTCACGCGGGGTAACCTGTTGTATTTCCATCAGCCAATCAACAAAATACCGATATCCCTTATCGGTCGGAATACTTCCAGCGGATGTATGCGGATGATGGATATAGCCCAACTCTTCCAAATCCGAAAGCACGTTCCGTATTGTTGCCGCGCTCAGATTCAAATGATGATGTTTGGAAATATAACGCGAGGCGACCGGCACAGCCGAATCAATAAAGCGATACACCACATAGCGGAGTATCTCCCGTTCACGTTCGTTGAGTTCTTTTTCCATTGATAAGCTACAATTTGCCTTGATTTTGATAAAATAATAATCATTTTTGATGAGTTTACCAAAGCAATTGTCTTTGGATAATTCTGTTGCTTTTGCTACTATCGTACAACACTTACATTGATAAAGTATGAAACTCTTTGGGAAAATCGGCATTTCAATTTTGCTTCTCTTCATAACGTTCAGTTGTGAAGAAGAAATTATTCAGTCAATTCCAGTCGAGCAGGAATTTCCGTTTGAAATTTCCGCGGCGGACTACTCTGATTCACATTTTTTCCTTGATACTATATACAGACATATTTTTGAAGATTATCATCAGACATATCCACCAAATATAACTTCTGAAATGATGGCTAATTCAATAAATGAAATTGACGTTTGGATTAGTACAACAAATATGGTCGAACTAAGTTTAATCTATGCAACAGCATACATTAACCTTCCATCAAAGGATAGCCCATCCTCTTTGTATGATACTACATACGATACCCTTATAAATCCAACACAAGGCAAATCAGAAGTGGGATTTTTCAGAAAACTGGTCTTAAACCAAGATTTTATAATTCATGATATGGAGGGATATATTTCTTTGAGAACAAAAGTGAATGATGACCAAGCAATTGCTGTGGCATACAGTACGAATGACAAAAAGTATTTTGGTGAATTTGCTGGAATCGATACAGCACCACATCCTTCATATACCTTAAAACTCATCAAACCCAAGTATCTCAATTCAAGCCTCAAACCCGCTTTTGATTTAATGTTAAAAAACATTTACAAACTCGATTCTTCTTTTTCTACTTTACAAGCAAAAGATTTTGATTTGGAGATAATGTTTAGAACTCAAAACCGAATCAAAGATACATTGTTTTTGGGAGAACATTTACTTCGCATCATCGGTTTTGATTATCATTCAGATACCGCAGGTTACATACCGGATAATACATTTGATTTCCTTCCCATGTTTACTATTGATAAAAAGTATGCGGAAATTATTTTTCCAACACTTCGTCCGTTTGATAAAGGAATCAAAAAATACTTTAAGCAGAAAAACCCTTCTGTAACAGTTCCGGATTCACTTCTCTTTAGCGCACCTTATGATTCTATGCAATCAATAGCACGAAGAAGCCCTATGAATCGTTTTTTTATCAAATGGAGAATTCAAAACCATTGACAAACTACCTCTGGAAATGTTCTTTGGTTGTTCACTCTCATTTCAGTATATTTTCACCGCCTTAAACGTTTTTTCCTTTTTAATTTATCATTTTTAATTGATTGGGGCTGTAGCTCAGCTGGGAGAGCGTTCGGTTCGCATCCGAAAGGTCGAGGGTTCGAATCCCTTCAGCTCCACAAATTTTTCTAATTTTGAATGTCCTTCTTTGTTTACATTCTCGTAAGTCTTGTAGATGGTTCCTTATATACTGGTCAAACTAGTAATCTTCAAAAAAGATTAGAAAGACATAATAAAGGATATGGAAAATCAACAAAAGCAAAGGCTCCTTTTAGACTCGGTTACTTTGAGACTTACTTAACTCGTTCAGAAGCTATGTGGCGTGAATGGGATCTTAAAAAAAACTTTAGCACTGAACAGAAAAAAGAACTCATAATGAAGTTTGATAAATCAAAGATTATACAATATTCCGAAGTCTAAATGGAGCGTTCGGTTCGCATCTCTACGAGCCGTAGGCCGAAAGGTCGAGGGTTCGAATCCTCTACGAGTCGTTGACCTTCAGCTCCACAAGTTTGGTGAGTGGTTAATTGGTGAGTGGTGAGTTACTGAAGTTCCGAAACACCAAAAAAATATCAATGGAGTAACCCCATCCTTTAGGATGGGGAGATAAACAATAGAACAACATTGGGCTTTAGCCCTGATGTCAGTGGCTAAAGCCACTTCTGTGTGGAGAATTTTTCCCCCCACGATAAATCGTGGGGTTAATACATGTATTTTTTACCCTTGCGTAACTTCCTTTAGTTAGTAACTTTTTAACAAATACACATCGTTAAATTTCACCTCATACAGCGTAATCCAAATTTTACTCACCACTAACGACTCACTCTCAATAAATCAGATTCACTTCCCTAATTGTCCTTCATGAAGAAATCAACAACTACAAACCGACTCATCAAAGAAAAAAGTCCTTACTTACTCCAACACGCATATAATCCCGTTGATTGGTTTCCGTGGGGAGATGAAGCATTTGAGAAAGCGCGAAACGAAGACAAGCCGATTTTTCTTTCCATCGGCTACTCGACGTGCTACTGGTGTCACGTGATGGAGCGTGAGGTGTTTGAGAATGAAGAAATCGCCAAGTTGATGAACGAAAAACTCATCTGCATCAAAGTGGATAGAGAAGAGCAACCTGATATTGACAGAATTTACATGTCGGCAGTACAGGCAATGACGGGTAGCGGCGGTTGGCCACTCTCCGTTTTTCTCACACACGATTTGAAACCGTTCTTCGGAGGAACCTATTTCCCGCCAACATCGCATTACGGGAAACCGGGATTCCGTCAGGTCGTTCAGCGAATTTCTACACTCTGGAAATCTGAAAAGAAAAATATTACGGAGTCGAGTAATTCAATTACTGAATATCTCACGAACCAAAAACACACCGCTCACCACTCACCACTTACGACTCACCAACTCACGAAAGCATTCGATTTATTCCATAACGAATTCGACATCGTTCATGCCGGCTTCGGTCGTGCGCCGAAGTTTCCCCGTCCATCCGTGTTCAATTTCCTGTTGAGATATTATTATCAAACAAGAAAAAAGGACGCGTTGGAAATGACGTTGCAAACTCTTCGCAAAATGGCGGAGGGCGGAATGTACGACCAACTCGGCGGCGGCTTTCATCGTTACTCGGTTGATGAGCAATGGCGGATTCCACATTTTGAAAAAATGTTGTACGACCAGGGGCAACTTGCCTGCTCGTATCTTGAAGCATATCAGATTACCCACGATGAGTTTTATGCAGATGTTGCACGAAATATTCTTGATTATGTTCTGCGTGTCATAACTTCTCCTGAAGGCGGTTTCTACTCTGCAGAAGATGCAGAGAGCGCATTCACCCACGAACATCCTCATGAAAAAGAAGAGGGGACCTTTTATCTCTGGACAAAAGTGGAAGTCAACACATTGCTCGGAAACGATGCTGACCTTTTCTGTTTTCACTTTGGAATAGAAGAACAAGGAAACGCTCTCTCCGACCCGCTTGGCGTTTTCCAAAAGAAGAATGTTTTGTTCATCAAACATTCACTCGAAGAAACGGCAACACAATTCAATAAACCGATTGAAGAAGTCGAACGAATCATCGTTTCATGCAAAAAGATTTTGTTTAAGAAACGGGAACAACGACCTCGCCCTCACCTTGATGATAAAATCATCACAGCATGGAACGGTTTGATGATTTCAGCATTTTCGCGCGCGTATCAGATTTTCAATGAAGAACACTATCTCAAAGCGGCTTTGAAAGCAACACGATTTATTACAAAATCACTCTACAATAAAGAAGCAAAAGCGCTTCACCGCCGCTACCGGGATGGGGAAGCACGATTTCATGGTTCGCTGCAGGACTATGCGTTCCTCATTCAAGGATTGATTGACCTCTATGAATCATCGTTCGATGTGCATTGGTTAACAACGGCAATCAATCTAACAAAACAACAAATCAGAATTTTCTGGGATGAAACTGATGGAGGCTTTTTTGATTCCGCATCAAACGATTCGTCCCTTCTTCTTCGACTGAAGGAAGATTATGACGGAGCCGAACCAACAGGAAACTCTGTTTCCGTTCTCAACCTGCTTCGACTCTCTCACATCACATCGAACAATGATTGGAAATTAAAGGCAGAACAAACTCTCAATCTCTTCGGTGCAAGTCTGAGTATGCATCCTCACGTTCTTCCCCAAATGCTTGTTGCGCTCGATTGGTTTTTATCCACACCGAAAGAACTTATTCTTGTCGGAACGAGCGCAGGGGAAACAAAACCACTGCTCAACGAGATTCACTCGCACTACATTCCGGGCAAAATATTGCTCATGGTTGATGAAAAGAACAGAACATCTCTTGAAAAATTCCTTCCGTTCATAAAAGATATGCAACCGATTGATGGCAAAGCGACGGCATACATTTGCAAAAATTTTGCATGTCAACTTCCAACTTCTGATATTTCGGTCGTGCGTGAATTACTTATGAAATAACACCGATGGACCAAGTCGTTCTAACACAAAGCAACGATGAAGTAAACGCCAATAGCAAGTTTGCGATGCGGCTCTCGCTTGGAGTCGGCGTCTTCATGCTGGTGGTGAAAATGTACGCGTATATTGTCACCGGCTCGGCGGCAATTCTTTCTGACGCGGCGGAATCGGTCGTTCACATTCTTGCAATTTCGTTTGCCGCGTACAGTTTGTGGCTCAGTCTCAAACCCGCAGACGATACACACCTCTATGGTCACGACCGCATCAGTTTTTTCTCTGCCGGCTTTGAAGGTGCGATGATTATCCTTGCCGCAATCTATATAATAGTGGAATCCATTCTCAAATGGATTCAGGGATTGCAAATTGAGAATATCGAGCAAGGAATTTATTTCACCGTCGCGGCAACAATCATCAACGGTGCTCTCGGCGGATATTTGTTGTACCGGGGGAAGAAAAATCACTCACTCATTCTCGAAGCGAATGGTAAGCACGTTCTTACCGATAGTTGGACAAGTCTCGGTGTCATCGTAGGATTGTTGCTGACAAAATTTACCGGATGGCTTCCGTTTGACCCGCTTGTTGCTATCGTCGTCGCGATTAATATTTTGTGGACAGGCGGCAATCTCATCCGTCAATCCATCGGCGGATTGATGGATGAAGCCGACCCTGAAGTCGGTGCGAAACTTCAATCAATCCTTCAAACTCAAACTCAAAAATTCAATATCGGATTTCATCACCTTCGACACCGCAACGCTGGAAACAAACTCCTCATCGAATTTCATCTTCTCTTCCCCGATAATGCTACGATTGCCGATGCACATCTTGAAGCAACAGTTATCGAACAGGAAATCAAAAAAGCATTTCCGATGCAGACGGAAATTATCAGTCATCTTGAGCCGAGCGAAAGTCACGATGAAGTTCACGCGCAACTTCTGAACGCACGCGGGTAGTTTTCTCTATGCGAAAGATTTTCAAAGAACATCTTTGGCTTCTCGTTGTATGTTTTTTGTTTTTCGTTTTTGGGTTATTGCGCGTTAGCGACCGGAATTTATTAACGCCCGATAGTAGCCAATATCTTCTCTGGGGAAACTCGCTCGCTCACCTTCAAGGTTTCGTTGACAATACTACTCCCGAACCAGACAAGTTCGTCAATCATGGTCCGTTGTATTCTCTTCTAATAGCACCTGTTGAACTCATTTTCCCGCTCTCTGTTCCTGCGGTAAAGGTGTGGACATTGTTCTTCGGGATTTCTGCTATCATACTTTTCTACATTCTCCTCCTTCGATTCTTTCACCAAACAACTACTGTAGTTGCGACTACATTTTTCGCTTTCAATCCGCTCTTGCTTCTCTACTCGACGGAAGTCCTCTCGGATGTTCCGTTCATTGTTGCAATCCTCGCTACATTTATTTTCTACTTCAAACAAGATGAAGAAACAGCACGGCAGAATTTATATTTCATTTTTCTCATCATCAGCATCGTCGCTGCAACATTACTTCGCGAAATCGGATTATCGCTCGTTGCAGTCGTCATCTTGATGTATGCAATGAGAAAAGATTGGAAACGAGCGTTCATCACAGCGGGATGTGTTACCGTTGCTCTCGGAATATGGAATATCCGAAATCATCTCCTCGTCGAACAAACAGTGTTCTCACAAACGGGAAATTCTCCATGGGTGTTCGACCACATCATGACTTCACTCGATACATCGTTCGTGAACGAACTCCTCGTTCGCTATTGGCACAACCTGAAAGCCTACTCGGATTTTCTTCTCGGCATGATGTTCTATCCGACATTTGCCACTCAACAACTTTCATCCATATTCAACGAAGCATCATGGCTCTACCAGTTTATCAGGCAAATATTTGAAACAGGCAGATATTTCATTTTCTTTCTTTTCCTTCCAACATTTTTTCTTGGACTCATTTCACCGCTCCAACACTCCAACACTCCGACACTCCATTATTCCATTGCTCCATTGTACAACAGCACTCGCGCTCCGCTGTTCCTCTTCATCCTCGCATACCTTCTGGTGCTGTGCATCTTCCCGTTCAACGACATGCGTTACATGCTTCCACTCGTTCCGTTCGTTCTTTTCTTTTGTTTGATTGGGTTGAATAATATTGTCAACAGGTTTTCTTGGTTTGATTTTTTCAAACAAAAAGTCTTCATTATTTTGTTGGCAGGAGTTGTTATCATCCCTAATGCCGTCAGCGTTTCAGAAATGATTCACCATACCATTCGCTCGAACAAAGCGAACGCGTTACCCTGGAGCGAACTTGGAACATGGATTCAGGAGAACACTCCTGAGAATAGTGTTATAGCAAGCCCGCTCAAAGACCTTGCTCTGTTCTCAGGCGGTGAACGAAAAGTTTTTTTGATGTATCCGAACATCGAAGTTCCTCCATTTGAAATTTCTCTTCGTGATAATCATACCGATTATCTTTTATCGCCTCATTTCATTGAAGACGCGACAATGTTTGAAATGAACATGCTCGAATCATCCCGATTTACGTTCGAGCATGTTTATACTGCCGGAAATCTCCATCTCTATAAAATACATTCGTTGCTGAAAGAACCGTTACGGGAAAAATTCGATGTCGAAAATACGACGAGCATCTCCGGGCATCTTGTCACAGCGCGAAGATTGATGTTGAATGAAGAATATAAGAGCGCCGAGAGAATACTCGATTCGATTATACAATTTGCACCCACTCGTCCCGACGTTATCTTTCAAAGATTAGTTTGTTTTTCTTTGCAAGGAAACGAAGTGCAGGCACAACAGGTTTATCAACAACTAACCACATTACCCTCGGATGTTGGCATTTATATTCAACCCGCGCAACGGCAACTCGAACTCCTCCGTCTTCTCCTTGAAGCCAAAACCTCGACTTCCGATGAAATCAGAAGTGTCAATAAATTGAAAGCCGCATCGGGATATTGGAACTCAGGGTATTACAATCGTGCTTCCTCATTGATGAAGAATACGCTGACTGACTCTTCTCAATTTTTCGAGGGATTGCTTTGGGGAACACACTTTGCCATTCAACGACAAGACTTCAAACAGGCAAGACATTATCATCAACAATTATGGATGATTGATTCAACAAACCCGCTTGTCCGTTCATACCGGAAAATTCTCGCGTTAAAAGATTCACTGAGAATTGATACAACTTCCTATTCCCGTTCAGTGTATCATTTCAATCTCGCTCAATTTTATCAGAAAATGGAAATGAAAGAAGAAGCGCTTGATGAAGCGGAACGAAGTGTGGGCGTCAATCCGAAAAATCAAGAAGCGGTTGAACTGATTACTTTGATTCAGAATAAAAAGTGAACTCACTATATTTGATTTATGAATCCTGAAACAAAGTCAACAAACTCATAACACAAAACTCAAAACTCGTATGACTCTCTCCGTTATCATTCCGATTTACAACGAACGTGCAACCGTTCTTGAACTTGTCCGCCGCGTGCAGGCTGTAGATTTTCCGAAAGAAATTATCCTTGTTGATGATTACTCAACCGACGGGACAAGAGAAATCCTGAAACAGTTCGAGCAAGATAAACCTGCAGGCATCAAATTTCTCTACCATGAAATCAACAAAGGAAAAGGTGCGGCATTCAGAACCGGAACAACCGTTGTCGCGGGAGATATTGTCGTTGTGCAGGATGCCGACCTCGAATACGACCCGAACGATTACTACAAACTCCTCAAACCAATTCTCGACGGCCGCGCAGATGTGGTGTTCGGTTCACGCTTTGTCGGTAGTGAAGAACATCGAGTGCTATACTTCTGGCATTACATGGGAAATAAATTTCTCACGCTCTTCATCAACATGGTTACCAATCTCAACCTCAGCGATATGGAAACATGTTACAAAATGATTCGCGCCGATGTGTTGAAAAAGATATCCCTTCAGGAAAACCGTTTCGGCTTCGACCCGGAGTTTACCGCTAAGGTTGCCAAACTCAAATGCAGAATTTATGAAGTCGGCGTTTCCTACAGCGGACGTGATTATGCTCAGGGAAAGAAAATTACGTGGAAAGATGGGGTGCGAGTGTTGTGGTGTATTGTGAAGTATGGGCTGTAATGAATTTCGGATTTGATAATATTGAAAAATATTGTATCATCTTATTGTAACTCTAATTTAGGAGATGGTGAAAATGACTCAAACGCTAATTGAATTATCTGATGAACAAATGAAAATTATTGAAGAAATGGCTACAAAACGTCATTTAACAATTATCGAATTCATTAAAGAAAAACTTGGACAATTTTTATTAAATGAAACGCGAAAACCGGACGTTCAGCAGAAACAACGCGCTCTATCCGTTGCGGGTCGTTTCAAATCCGGTTTACATGATTTATCAACTCGACACGATGACTATCTTGCGGAGAGTTTACGGCTGTGAAGGTGTTTTTGGATACTTCTGCTTTTCTCGCAGTATTAGATGAAGATGATGAAAACCATGAATCGGCAACGAATACCTGGAACGAACTTATTACAAACGACAAAATTCTCATAACATCAAATTATATTATTGTTGAGACATTAGCGTTAGCCCAGCATCGCTTCGGACTGGAATCAGTACGAGTATTTCAAGAGGATATTTATCCCTTACTCCAAATAGTATGGATGGATAAACTCACTCATGAACAAGCAATAAATAATTTACTTACTTTTTCACGCCGCAAACTAAGTTATGTTGATTGTACCAGTTTCCAGGTAATGCGTGAATTAAGTATAGAAGGTGTATTCTGTTTCGATGAACATTTTGTTGAACAAGGATTTACTGTTGTAATTCATTCATAAACAAAAAAAGGTGACCATCTCTGACCACCTTTTTCTACTGAACTACCTACCAATCACGTCCCCGCGCTGTAATCATTCATATATTTACTTTGTGCGGCAGTGAGTTTGTCAATCTTTATTCCCATGGTTGCAAGTTTTACTCCGGCTATTTCCTGGTCTTGTTCGGCGGAAATATCATAGACTTTATTTTCGAGTTTCTTTCCTTGCTTATGTGCTTCTGCCAAGCGTAACTGCGACATGAATTGATTTGCAAACGACATGTCCATCACTTCCGATGGATGTCCTTCTGCAGCGGCAAGATTGACAAGCCGACCTTTTGCAAGAACGAATACGCTCTTCCCATCGTTCATCACATATTCTTCATTGTTCGGTCGAACGTCTTTCACTTCTTTCGATATTCCTTGCAAATCAACCAAGTTTACTTCGCAATCGTAGTGTCCGGTGTTACAAACAATTGCGCCATGTTTCATCTTTTTGAAATGCCGTGCAACGATAATATCCTTCACACCTGTTGCAGTGATAAATACATCACCAACTTTTGCCGCTTCATCCATTGTCATCACTCTCATTCCGTCGAGCGTTGCCTTCAAAGCGGTCGTTGCTTTTATTTCCGTAACAATGACATTCGCTCCGAGACCTTTTGCACGCATTGCAACTCCGCGTCCGCAATGTCCGTAACCGGCAACCACAACATTCTTACCCGCAAGTAAAATACTTGTTGCGCGAAGAATTCCATCGAGTGTTGATTGTCCCGTTCCATACACATTGTCAAAATCCCATTTTGTCTCTGCATCGTTCACGGCAATGACCGGATATTTCAACGCGCCATCCGCCGCCATCGCACGAAGCCGATGAACGCCTGTTGTCGTTTCTTCCGTTCCGCCGATGACATACTTTTCTGCAAACTCAGGATGTTTGTTGTGAATAGTAAAAATCAAATCGGCGCCATCATCGAGCGTTAAATTCGGTTTGATTTTCAATGTCTCTTCGATGCACCAATAAAATTCCTTCACCGACATTCCATGCCATGCGAAAATGGAAATTCCGTCCGCCGCAAGCGAAGCAGAAACAGCATCGTTTGTGGAAAGAGGATTGCACCCGCTCCAACTGACTTTCGCACCTGCATCAACAAATGTTTTGACAAGCACGGCTGTTTCTTTCGTTACGTGCAAGCATCCCGCGATGCGATACCCTTTCAGCGGCTTTGTTCTTTTATACTTCTCGCGCAATGCCATCAAGACCGGCATTCTTGATTCCGCCCATGCGATAAGTTTCTTTCCTTCCGCTGCGAGTTTGAGATTTTTTACTTTGTAGTGTCCTGGTTTGTTGTCCATGTTATGGTGACTGGTTAGTGGTTAATTGGTTAGTTAAAAAAGTTAGTTGTGAGTTGTTAGTGGGTAGTTTTATTCGTTTTGTTGTCGCTTTTGATTTTGAAGATAGACAATATATCCATTTATTCTTTTCAACAATGTGTATGCTTCATTTTTTAGTTCTATGATTTTACTTTCGTCAATATATTTTTCATCATGGCATATATTCAAATCATCTATTAATTCCTCAAGCGAACCGCGTGACTGTCTGATAAATTGAATATTTTCCTGATAGTGAAATCGTCCATGACCTTCTGCTATGTTATTTGTGAGTGAAACCGATGCTCGTCTGATTTGTGACACAAGGTTGAATTTTTCATGTGCTGGGAGTTCCTTCGTTAAAGCATACATTTTAGCTCGGAATTCCCTTGCACTTTTGTAAACTTCTAATTCTTCAAATCCATATTTTGGTCGCTCTGCTTCCATAGTATCGAACTAACAACTCACCATTACCCACTAACCAATCAACGAACTGCTCTCTGCAACACTTTCACAAGGTCAAGTTTTTCCCATGTAAATTCTTTTTCGTTTCGTCCGAAGTGACCGTATGCGGCAGTTTTTCTGTAAATCGGGCGACGGAGGTCGAGCCGGGAGATGATGCCGCGGGGAGTTAAATCCATCGCTCCTCCTTCGACCGCATGTTCTTTCACAATCTTTTCTAATTCGTGGTCGGGAATTCTTCCTGTGTTGTATGTATTGACATGTATCGAAACCGGTTCTTTTACACCGATTGCGTACGCGACCTGAATCAAACATTCTGTTGCGAGTCCGGCGGCAACAATATTTTTTGCAATGTGCCGCGATGCGTATGCCGCGCTCCGGTCAACTTTCGTCGGGTCTTTACCGGAGAAAGCGCCGCCACCGTGCGGTGCGCGTCCGCCGTATGTATCAACAATTATTTTTCTTCCCGTCAATCCGCTATCGCCGTGCGGACCGCCAATTTCAAACATTCCCGTCGGGTTGACAAAGTACCGCGTCTTTTTATCAAGCATGCTCGCGGGAATCACTTTCTTTACAACATTCTCGATAACATCTTCTTTGATTTTCTTTTGCAAAATTTTCGGCGCGTGCTGTGTTGAAACAACAACGGTATGAACACGAACAGGCTTTTTGTTATCATACTCAATTGTCACCTGAGATTTTGCATCCGGTCTGAGGTACGGCATCAACCCGTTCTCTTTTTTCCTAATATCGGCAAGACGCTTTACTAACTGATGCGAATACATTATCGGCATCGGCATGAGTTCCGGTGTTTCCGTACATGCGTACCCGAACATCATTCCTTGGTCTCCTGCGCCCCCTTTGTCAACTCCCATTGCAATATCGGGAGATTGTGAGTGAAGCGCCGAAAGCACCGAACATGAATCTGCATCGAAACCGACACCGGCTTCGGTGTAGCCAATATCTTTGATAACATTGCGGACAATTTTCTGAACGTCAACGTATCCTTTCGTTGTTACTTCACCGCCAACAAGCGCAAGTCCGGTCGTAACAAAACTCTCGCACGCTACGCGTGAAGTGTTATCTTGTTCAAACAGCGCGTCAAGCACTGCATCGGAAATCTGGTCACAAACTTTATCGGGATGTCCTTCCGAGACTGATTCGGAAGTAAACAGGTAAGACATGATGAATCCTTTTAATTAATAAAAATCTATTTCTGAAGAATCGCCAACGTTAATACGCTTGAATCCGCCTTTCACCATTGCATGATTTCCGATAATCGAATTATCAAGCAACGAACGAAACACCTGCGCATCTTCACTGACGATGGAGTTACGAATCACCGAATCTGCAACAACGGTGTTTGCCGCGATGGTTGCGTACGGACCGATGACCGAATGAGTAATCTTTGCTTTGTTGGAAATATACACGGGCGGAACAACAACAACGCCATCAAGATTGTACACGGCTTGTTGTTTATCGAGCAGATGACGATTGGTAGAGAGAAGTGTTTCCGGCTTTCCACAATCGTACCAGCCATCAACCTGAAATGTTTTAATTTTGTCGCCACGTTCCATCATCAGTTGCAACGCATCAGTGAGTTGATACTCTCCTCTTGTCCGAATATCTTTTGCAAGCAACTCATCAATACATTGCTCAAGTAATTTCGGATTTTTAATCCAATATAAACCGACAATTGCAAAGTTACTTGTCGGATGTTCCGGCTTCTCAATAAACTTCGAGACAAATCCTTCGCGCAACTCTGTGATGCCGAACCGGCGCGGGTCTTCAACATACTTCACTCCAATCGAAGTGTGTTCGCTTGTAATCACCGGCTTGAGGTCAACATCAAAAATTGTATCGCCTAGGATGATGAGAAACGGTTCGTCGGTCAGCGTTCCTTTTGCTAGATGAATCGCATGAGCCAACCCCTTCCGTTCTTCCTGTTCTATGAAATCAACTTTGATGGAATAATTCGCATGAACATATTCTTTGATTTTTTCTCCCATGTATCCGACGATGATTGTTGCTTCGGTAAATCCATCAGCAATAATTTTATCAAGGATGTGACCGATGATTGGCTTGCCGGCGACATTGAGAAGAACTTTGGGAAGAGAATAGGTGTGCGGACGGAGTCGGCTACCGACTCCGGCGACGGGAATTACAGCAAGCATGTGGAAGTTATGTGTGTGGCTTTCATGCGGTACTCTGTCTCCCAAACTGGTTCTGCGTCAATGAATGACACAGAACCATGTGAGAGTTTTGTACCCCCAACGAGATTCGAACTCGTGTTACAAGCTTGAAAAGCTCGTGTCCTAGGCCTCTAGACGATGGGGGCTTTTTCCATTGCGGATTGCGGATTGCCAATTTCGGATTGACTCAATCCGAAATCCGAAATTCGCGATCCGCAATTGTTATGTTGGGTGCCCAAAGGGACTTGAACCCTCGACCTCCAGGGCCACAACCTGGCGTTCTAACCAGCTGAACTATGGGCACCATGTATAAGTTATATTCTTTTCTTGAGGTGGCACATTCTGGCGTTTCCTTATAACTATCAGGATTGAACTTCGAGACACCTTTATAACAAACGATGCTTTTTCCGCATTTTTGCAGATGTTGTTTTCTAATGTTCCATCTGATTATTTCACAGGAAAGGAACTCAACGCAAGGCATCGTGATTGAGTGGCGATAAAGATATGGAAAAAAGATGAATTTACAAAGCCATCCATTTCACTCATTAGTGGTACTTTCTCTCTCCTGCTCGAATTGCGAACGGCAAAAAATCCTCCCGTCTCGGAACGGCACAACTGTACTTCGCGCTGTAAGCACAGTACGGGTTGAATGCTTTGTTAAAATCAATTGTGTACTTGTAATTCGGGTCTGCAACTTCATTCCCGATTTCAACATACCGACCGACTTCGTACGTTTCCTTCCCGGTCGTTTCATCGGTAAACCAGACCGATAAATAATTACTCGCCGCATTTGCATCTTTATAGACGTTCAGGTTGAACTCTTCATCCCCTAATTCAATCTTGAAGTATCCATACTTCAGATACTTCCGTTCCTCACCTTTTGTCCCAAGCACTTTTACTTGTTCTGATGTATTATTCTTGTACAATCTTGATGTGAAATAAAATCGAACATCCGGCTCGAACCATTTGATGCCGGAAAAATGAGCCGCGGTATCCTGATTGAACGGAGAATCGGAATGATTCTTGAAAAATAATTCTGCTTCCTGACGGTGAGCGATAATCTCATTCACAATCCGAAGACTATCCTCTGTTGACCATTGACTTGTCTGTTCCTTTTTCTGACAACCGAACAATACAACACACACTACGAATACAACCACAACACGTTTACTCATATCTTGAATCCCACATCCCATATCAATCAGAGAGCATCAAGCATCAAGAACCAATCCGCAATTGGCAATCCGAAATCCGAAATTAACGGGTTTCAATTCCCGCCGCAATCTCCACCTTCAACTTCTGTTCACTCTTCGATTTTCCAACATTCAGAGTGACGGTGTATTCTCCCGACTTTACAAAGGTCTGTCCTTCTCCACCATAATCCGTTAGCAGTTCTCTTGACCATTTCAAATCCCAGATGATCCGATTAATGCCAGGAGTTCCCGCTCCGGAAAGATTGGCAACAACATGTCCTGAAGAATTCGTTACAGAGATTCTTGCTTGTTCTCCGGTGAATTCTTTTATGTAATAATTAATGATTGCTCCTTCCGGCGGATTTGACCCGTGGAATTCGCCTACACCGCCCCAATCCACCCAACCCGAAAGTAAATTGGAACCAAATGCGGGGCGAATAGAAAAGAGATGCGCTTCTTTCACTAAAACACTGTCAGCAAGTTCTTGCAACGGATTAATATCATCAACGACAAACAAACTACGTCCGTGTGTTGCAATCACTAAATCATTTTCTCTGGGATGAATAAGAATATCATCAACTGCTACGGTTGGAATATCGGCAAATTTCATCCACGATGCGCCGCCGTTGAGACTTACAAACAAGTTGAACTCGGTTCCGGCAAACAACAAATTCGGATTTTTCAAATCTTCCCGAAGAACTTTTACCGGACCATCAGCCGGTAAATTATTCGTGATGCTTTCCCAACTTTTTCCTCCGTCAATTGTTTTGAACGCAAGCGGAGAGTAGTTCCCTGCACGATGAGCATCAACAGCCAAATAAGCAACCTTCGTATCAAAATGACTCGCTTCGATTCTGCTGAACCACTGTCCCTGAATTTCACTCGGAAGATTCTTTGTCAGGTCAGTCCAGTTCACTCCATCATCTTCCGTGAGCCAGAGTTTACCATCATCCGTTCCAGCCCACAACAATCCTTTCATGATTGGTGACTCGGCGAGCGTATAGACAACGCCGAAATTCTCCGCACCGCTTCCCGTTGTAACAGTTTTATCGGGATGTTGTGTCGAAAGGTCCGGACTGATGACGCTGAATTTTTCTCCTTTCTCTGTCAACTTGAATACACGATTGCCCGCTAAGTACAGTGCGCCTTTCTGATGCACACTTCCGATAAGCGGAGAGTTCCAGTGAAAGCGAAACGCCTTTTGTCCTTCTGCAGGTTCAGGCCGCAATCCCTTTGATTCTCCGGTTTTCAAATTGAAACGATAGACATATCCTTGTTGAGCTTCTGCATAGACGATGTTTGAATCGAGCGGGTCGAATACACAATAAAATCCGTCGCCTCCTTCAATGTTTATCCAATCGGAATTCATGATGCCGTCTTTTGTTCGTGTGCGGCTCGGTCCCACCCAATTGAGATTATCCTGTAAGCCACCCGCGATGCGATATGGCGTACTCATATCAACAGCGATGCGATAAAATTCTCCCGCAGCAAAGTTGTTGAGAAAATGCCAACTCTTCCCTGAATTGAAACTTTGATATACACCACCATCCGTTCCAAGCAGAACTCGTTTGGGATTCTTCGTGTCAATTGTAAGCGCGTGACAATCGGGATGTACTTTTCCGAAATGGTCTTCACGGAACGTTATACCTCCATCCATCGAAACATGAACAGCATAACCAAGCACATACACTTTCATGCTGTCCGCCGGGTCAACACGAATCTGACTGAAGTAGAACGAACGGGGATTGAGTGCGTTCATTCGTGTCCATGTTTCACCTGCATCGGTTGAGCGAAACACACCGCCGCTTTTACTTTTCACTTCATCAATGCTGACCGTGCCTCCTTCATCGCTTTGGATGATTGCGTATAAAATGTTCGGGTTGTTCTTGTAGATTGTCAACCCGATACGTTGAGTTTGTTTTGGTAAATCGTTCTCAAGTTTCTTCCACGTCGCCCCTGCATCAGTTGATTTGAAAATTCCTCCGGCATCATATCCTGCTGTCAACTCAACACCGGAAGCGAACGACCACGGAGTGCGTTGTCGCGCATACATTGCCGCATAGACATTATTCGGATTCGACGGGTCAATCACAACATCGCCGCAACCGACTCTATCATTGAACGGTTTCGATGTAGTAAGAATTACGTTCCAAGTTTTTCCTCCATCAGTTGTTTTGTACAAACCACGCTCGCCACCGAACGACCACAAATCTCCCATCGCCGCGACATACACAATGTTGGTGTCTGCCGGATGCAGAACAATGCGTGCAATTGTTTTTGATTCCTTCAGTCCGACATTCGTCCACGAGCCACCACCATCGGTCGAGCGATACACACCGTTTCCCCAACTCGAACTGTTTCTGTCGTTTGCTTCACCGGTTCCGACCCATACATGATTCGAGTTTGCAGGTGAAACCGCAACAGCGCCAACCGCCGCAACCGATTCCTTCTCAAACACTGCATCGAACATTGCCCCGTTGCTTGATGTTTTCATCACACCTCCCGTTCCCAGAGCAACATAAAATGTGTAACTGTCATTCGGGTCAATGGCAATCTCCGAAACACGTCCACCCATAATCGCCGGACCGATGCTTCGTGCTTTGAACGTTTTGAGATGAACTTCTGAGAGTGCGAGTTGTGGCTGGACTTCCCGCTTCGGTTTTTGCTTACGTTGAGAGACACCATTGACAGAAATTAAAAGAACAGTAATAAAAATTATGATTGATGAAGTACGCATGGGAAATATAATATTGAGAAATTCTGTGTATTAATTTGTCCTAAATGTAAGAAGCAAACCAGTTATTACCAATTGCAGGTCTACGAAAAATTAAAGTAAATAAAATCAATATTTATCAACAAAAGATTTGAAATACTCACACTCATTGATTACTTCCTGATAATAAGAAGTCATAGTGTATTTGTCCTTCATGATTCTGAAATATTTTCGATATGAAAGATTTTTGATATTTCCATCTTGGTCATTCGGTTTATCCGTGTAGTATTTGTTCTGTTCACATTTTGCTGCCATAAAACAGCAGGTTGCCGCTAATTCATTATTACCCTGATCTTCAGCAAGATTCATCCCTTCAACGTAATGTTGTAACGCGAGTGTACAATCATAGAAATCATTAGTATCCTCAAACAGATAATCATCCCTATTTCGGTGATAATCAATTTTCTCACTCGCATTGCCAAAATGAGTGAGGTTGTAATACGCATTCCCTAATTGAAAATGATACTCTGCTGCATTTGCTGGGTCGCTTTGTAGTAATGATTGCAATTCCAACATTCGTTGTATCATAGTCAACTTATTGTAATGGGTACCAATATCAATTGCAAAATCACAATCCCGGCAATCGTTTATCCGACTGAGAAAGGGATCTGGTACAGATTCCTCAAACAATCCGGGTGGAAGTTTTCTAAAGATGGCTAAAGCATCCTCTAATTTATTTTTAGAAAATAGTATGGTTCCTTTTATCTCATTAAGAAAATTGATTGGACCTTCATTACCATTTCTAAAACTATTTTCGTAATTCCATTCAAACCATGAATTTGAAAGGTCAGCACGTTTCGTATTTAAGAGTATGAACTGTTCAATCCGTGACAATGGTTTTTTCTTAGCAAGCGACAACAACTCTTCAATTTGGTTCATTTGTGGATTAAGTTTTACTGAAGCGATATTATTGTAACATAAAAAAGCTTTTAAAGTATCACCTTGTTTTTCATACAATTTTTCAAATTTATTTATCATAAATTTCAGGAGGTTATTATTATCCGTTGAAACTACACGGTCATACATTTTCTCTTCAACTTCATAATCAATTTTTTGAAGTTGTGATAATTCTGAAATGATTTCAAAAAGGTAAACCATATTCCTCATTTCATCGTCTGTCGAATGCTGTAATAATTCATTATACATTTTATTCGCGCTCATTGCATCTCCAAGAAGATGGTAGGTATATCCAAGCGCTAATTTCCACACATCGGGATTTTTTGTGTCACCCTTTTGCACACAGTTATCAATAAACTTATGCAATTGAGTTAAATACAAAAACCACTCCGTTTTCATTTCATCATTTATTCCTCGAACTCCACGAAATGATTCTAACTTGGTTAAAATGTTATCATCAACTAATATTTTTTCAATTTTATTTATTTCTCGAGTTAATAGAACATTTAGGTAAGGAGAGTTTGAATCAAGTAAATAAATTTCTTTCATTTCCTCCAGAGAATTGCTGAACGATTCTGTTGCTCGTAAGAAATACAATGTAGTTTTTTCGTCCGGTGACTTGCATAAGCTTATACATGCACTCCATATACTATCGTTTTGAATCCTGAAACTTTGAATTGCTCTGTCTCTCATGCTTGGACATCGGCTAAACAATAGTGAGTACAGATATGCTGCTTCAGCTCGAGAATTTAATTTCCACAACGCACCAGCCTTATGACCTAACGCCCAATCTTTTATAATACTCCTAACAGTTAGTGGTTCAACATATTTTTGATAAAGGTCAAGGCAAGATTGAAATTTATCTAAATAATGGGCAAGCCGGACGATTTGGTACCCATACCGCATTTTCAAGTAATCTGATGTGCAAGTCGAATAAAATTGCTTTCCTTGCTCAATTAACATCTCCATAGAATTTCCGTTCTTTGCTAAACGTACTGTTCTGTCTTCTTCTGACCAATCCCAAATATTTGTCACAAAAGGTTCACATTCTTTGGCAAAGCATAAATACTTGATTGATTCAGAATCGTGTTGTTTCCACCAATAATGCAATAATGAATTTTGCAATATTGTATCATTTGGGATTGAATGATTTATAAATTCCTTTATTCGCTTGAGATCACTAAGCGGCATCTTGTACACCAAATATTGTATATCTTCCTCCTTCGGTGTATTCGAAAAATAACTTTTCCATTCCCGAATATTGTCATTCTCGTGAATAGATTCTTTCAACCCTTCATCTTTAGATTGGCCATGAAACATAAAGAATGGAGTATATTCAGGTTCATGAATAATAGTCGGATTAAAGAATTCCGTTATCTCTGGAGTTTCTTCATAACCATACCCACAGCTCTTTGATGTTTCAACTGCAGTAAACAATATGAGGGTAAAACTAATACAGAGAATTGCAAACAGTCGTAATGTCTTCATGGGAATATCTTTTAATAATTCTTTTATCAAGATGATAGAAAATAAGTTTACTCTTTTCACTATCAAAGTAATTTTTAAATATCTCAGTTGAATGGAGTAACTGCTCAACCGATACTTGCTCTATTCTGATTTTGTCATTTTTATACAAGTAAAAATAATCGTGATACGTACTCTGGGTAACATTCACATTATTTGAAGAAATAACATCAAATCTCCCTGAATCCTGAATATCATCCATTGTCAGATTATTAAGAAGATGAACCACCTGTCCTTTACGGATTACAACACCCCATGAAAATAGAGGTAATGCTATGTCAAGAGATAGTGAATAATTACCAAGATATTCTACATACTTCTCCGCAGTTTCAATATTCAGGATTGAGTTTAGTGTTGTCGGGTCTTCCAATTTTCCCATGTTATAAAACATAAGAACACCTCTATCAACAGGAGGCACACCGGTTATTTCTTTATATTTAACCTGATGTAATCGTATCGTGGCTGAAGTGTTAATTCCAATTGTGTGAAAATACGTGCGTATCTTTTTCAGAAAAAGAAAATACGTTTCTTTTGATTTCTCAGACCAATCGCAATCTATCTGAATTTCTTTTATTCCTTTTGAATGAATATTACTTGCTATCTCCTGAATTTTATTAGCAACTCGATTGCTAAGAACTTCTACTTCCCCGATGCGTATGTGGGTAAAAGTTCTATTTGTGATGAAAACGACCGGAATTATTTCATACTCCAAAATTGAATCTGTATCTAATTTAACAGAAGTTATAGGAAGAGGAATTTGTTGTACATCATCCCAATCAACATCGAAAAACTTTACATATAATTGTTCAACATTCAATATTTTTAAGTATTGAAATTCTTCTTCTGAAATAGTCAATGAAGATTTCCAAAAGTAAAAGGAAGGGCTGACAGTCTGCGATGAATCTCGCGAACAATTATAAAAACTTAGTGCTAAACAGCAAAATATACATAACCATCCGCGAGAATTCCGAGTTTTCATCTAAGTATTCTTATCGTATCAACACCAACTTCTTCGTCTCGATAAAACTCCCCGCCTGCAAACGATAGAAATATATTCCACTCGAATAGTTCGAGGCATTCCAGTTCACCGATTGAAAACCAGCCTGTTGTATTTCATCCACCAATGTTGCTACTTCACGACCGAGTATATCAAACACTTTCAATGAAACATTACTTTTCGCTTGTAACTGATAATGTATTACTGTCATTGGGTTGAATGGATTGGGGTAATTCTGTTCAAGACGATAACTGGCAGGAAGTTCCGGCGAAGTTCCGACATCGGTTGTTACATTGAAGACATGAATTGTATCAAACATCGAAAGTCCCTTTCGGGTCAACAAGTAGAGTGTATCTCCCGTTGGCATCGATGCGTTGGCGGTGTAGTCAATAATATTAACACGCCATGTTCTTCTCGTCATTCCGCTTACTTCTTCTTTGAAATACATATTAAAATACGTGGATGAACTTCCTGTTTTAAAATAGACCGATTTAATGAATTCACCGGTCGTTATATTCTTTACGCGATAACTTATTGGTTTTGCAGAAATCCGATTTGATGGCGTATTTGGATAGAGTGTATCAGCAAGTGAAGTATCAACAATTTCAGGATAAAAGATAACGGCATAATCGTTCGGCATTCTGAATCCATTATATCTCAGACTGCTACTACTCGTCCCCCAAAAAAACGGATAGAATGAATAATCTAATTGTTTTTCAGCCGAGTCATTCCATCCCGAACGGGATGAATCCAATACCGTTAGAATATCTTCGTTGTATAATGATAGTCCATCAAATATTGGAGATTCGTTGAATGGAAGTATTGGTTGCTGACTTACCACTTCATATCTCAACGTTGCATCAACAACCGAGAAATACTTTTTGTATTGCGTCGTTGTCGAATCTTTATCGTCAAAGGTGATGATGTAATCATGACCTGTTAATTGAGATGAATCTACGATGTTAACACGCAACGGAATTCGGGCAAAGCCTGAAACAATTTCCCTATGCGAAGCGGCAACACTATCACGCGAATGTATCTTTGTAAAATCATCCAACACAACCTCTGATGATGAATTTCCATCCGAAACAGATAGTTTGATTGTGAGTTTCTTCGTATTCGGGAGGGAAACAAGATTGATATGTACCGGTTGCGGTAATGTATCTGAGGCAACGGTCAGTGTTTGGGAAAGGGAAAACGTGTTTCCCTCGTCAATACTATACAACAGTTGCATGGACATGGAATCAGTTTCTACATCGGCAATTAATATTTCGACGCTGTGTGAATTCGTTTGTATGGTATCTCCTTTTTCAAATCCCTGATTCAACACTTTCAAAAACGGAACTCCATCCTGAATATTGTTTATGGAAACATCATGCGATTGAGCAAAAGCGTAAAGATTTCCTTGCTCATCTTTGATGAAGAGCCTGAAAATACCAAATGGAGTGTCTTGAAAATTCTCCGTTGCGAGTTGATATGAACCGGTATTAGATATTGATTTTTCGACTAACGTCCAATGCTCTCCATAATCAGAACTGTACCAAATATCCACAGTTCCGCCAGAGCGTGTTGAACTCCATTCGATTGTTTCGGTTCCACTTAATTCTCTATGGTTGTTCAAGTTCGTAAATGCTACAGAATGAAGAACCGAATCAATATTAAACTTCGAGTTCCATAATGCTCTTGCCGCAAGCACTTTCTGACCTATCTCATCTTTCGAGTATCCCATGATGAGAGCGGTAACAATTCTTTTTGTTTCATGAGAACCGAGCGAGAAATAATTTGTTCCAAAGATATTGTCGCCATCTTGAGGAGCGGGGATAACACTATCTATTTTGCCGGGTGTAAGATAATTCCAGAGAAATTCATCATCATTCATAGCTGGACTCGCACTAAGAGGGAAATAATGGAAACTTCCAATGTTATTTTCATCTGGAGTGTGAAGAAATGCCTCAGACATTACGCCTACTTTTTGTCCTTGGTTTCCAATGCCATCGGCATCGTAAGAATAAATATATTTGTTCTCTTTATCGATAAAGCAAAGGTCATCATTCAAATCTCCATCACCGCCAAGCATACTCCCTGTTATTTTCCCGAAGACAACTTTCTCATAGTTGTATGTTCCCATATTCGTGATATCATACATTTTTATCAACACATCATTGAAAAGGGGATGTGCAAGCTGGAAATATCTTACGGCAACAGAAATGCCGTATCCCTTCTTTGTTGAATCAGTGGTGTCCGGTAAGAAATACGAATTGAATTCATCATCCCAATAATCATCCATTTGAAAATATGTTTCAAGACCGGGGATAAATTGGTTAGGACCGAGGAAACCATTCCATACATTACTTCCCCATTCAGGATGGTCTGCCCACGTTGAGGGCCATGAAGAAGAATCATTACTTCTTGCAAACGTTGAGGTAGTGGGATTGAGAAATCCGGGGAGAGGATTAAATCCCCAAAAGTACCCATACACCGGATGCTTTTCATTCGATTGTCCATTTCTCGGACCTCGGCTAATAATTACAGGATGAAGTGTCTCGCCGCGCGCATCAACAAATTCAAGTCCAATCATTGGTATTGCATCGCCGATGTAATACTGACCTGAACCCCGGGGCCATTCGCCGCGAACATCTACACCGGTGTTAAACCCGGAAATCTGTCCGTCGTTATACACTGAAAGACCGATATTGTTACCATCCAGCACCGTCATCTTACGCAGTGTCGGGTCTCCGTGCTGAGCAAATAAATTAATAGAACTCAAGAACAAACAAATGATGCAACTGAATAATCGAAGCTTCATAGCTCCTCCTAATTGTTATGTGAATAGTATGGATTTGTTTGGGTGGAAAGTTACTTTATTTCATTTACAAATCAAACTACATTGACATAAAACCGGATTTTTCTTTCGCACTCAATGTCTCATTCATCGAGCCGGAGCGGTAGCCTTGCAAGTCGAGCGTAACGTAGGTAAAGCCGAGCGCTTTGAGATGCGATACGATTTGTTCGCGCACTGTTGCATCAAACAAACGCGCAAGTTCTTCCGGTGCAACTTCGATGCGGGCGGTTTTATCATCGTGGTGACGAACGCGGAAATATTTGAATCCCAAATCTCTCAGCAACGATTCTGCCGAATCAACTTTCATAAGGTTCTCCTTGGTAATTCCGAAATAATAGGGGAAGCGGGAAGCAAGACATGCGAACGAACCTTTCTCCCACGTCGGCAAGCCGAGATGTTTGGAAAGTTCCCGTACCTCCGCTTTCGAGAGTTCCGCTTCGAGTAACGGCGAGCGGACATTGTTTTCTTTCTTCGCTTTCATCCCCGGCCGGAAATCTCCGACATCATCGGTAATTGTTCCGTCGGCAATCCACGGAATATTTTTTTTCTCAGCAATGATGTGGAGTTTCGAGAATAATTCTGTCTTGCAGAAGTAACACCTGTTGGGAGGATTCTCCTGAAATTTGAGATTATCCGTTTCTTCCGTCGTAACTACTTCGTAGCGCGCGCCGAAACTCTCTGCAAGGTTCACCGCTTCTTCATATTCACGCGTCGGATATGTTTCGGATTTTCCGATGACGGCAAGCGCGTTCTTCCCAAGAACATCTGTTGCAACTTTCAGAAGAAGCGTGCTGTCAACTCCGCCTGAGTAGCCAATCACTACCGAACCGAGCGAACGTAACACTTCTGTTAGTTTAAGATATTTCGAGTGGAGAAGTGGAGTAATGGAGTGATGGAGAATATCGAGTGTTCCGTCTTTCATCAAAAAAATGTCTGAGTGATAGTTTTATATAGAATAATTTCACTGTAGGCGCGACCATTACGGTTGCGTCTCCGCATCAAACCGTAGACTTAAAATCAGAGTCTATTTTTTATACAGATTTTATTAAATGTTTCTACTTCGTTAGAAGAATATTGGTAAATTCTTTGATGGAACGAACGCCGGGGAATTCTTTTTCAAAACGTTTTCTGTTTTCTGGGTTGAGTTCAAACGCTTTCTTGAGTGTTTCGATGGCTTCGAATGTTTTCCTTTGGAGGAATAACACTTTCGCTTTGCTATAGAATGCGTCGCTCCACTCCGGTTTCAACTCAATACATTTGTTGAATGCTTTCAATGCTTCGCGATAGTAACCGTACTCCAGCAACGTTTCTCCCAGGTCCAGCCACGCTTCGAGATTGAGCGGGTCGTATCGAACAGCCATCTTGTATGCGATAATTGCTTCTCGCCATTTACCCAAGTTATAGGCAATATTCGCTTTCGCATACCACAGGTCAGGAATATTCTTCTTCACTGAGAGCGCTTTGGTGAAATCATTATACGCTTTCTTCGGCTGTTCCAACACATCATAACAACACCCGCGCGCAAACAACGATTCTACATGTAACGGCTCGTAGCGCAACGCAACCGTATAACACTTGATTGCTTCCTTCAACATTTCCATATCCTCGTACGCGCTTCCCATGTTGTGCCATGAAGCAATATCTTCGGGCTGAATACGGATGGATTGCTTGTAACATTCTATCGCATCATGTAATCGTCCTAAGTTCGCGAACGCATTTCCCTTGTTGAACCATGCATGGAAAAAATTTTCTTTGATGGCAAGAGCGAAATCGTAACTGTCAATTGCCTGAATATATTTTCCAATCTTGTTCAGTACAATACCTCGATTGTACCACGCGGCGTGATTATACGGGTCGCTGTCCAACGTCCGTTCATAGCACTTGAGTGATTCTTCAAACTGTTCAAGCACATCATAACAAAATCCGAGTTCGTGCCAGGCATCGGTCTGTTCGGGATTCATCAAAAGGAGAGATTTCAACGACGCTACAGCATCGTTCCAGCGATTCATTCGTTCAAGCGAAAGCACTTTGCTGATAAGCGCATCACTATCTTCCGGGTGTTGTTCCAGCACGGAATCATACCATTGAATCGCTTCATCGAACCGGGCAAGACTATCGAGCGAAAGTCCGCACGCGATGGAGAACTCCGATTCTGACGGGTCGAGACTTACCGCTTTACTAAAACTTTCCAACGCTTCCTGATGCCGCTCAAGATGGCTGAGTGCCAGCCCTTTGTTATACCAGTTCTCCGCACTGTAGGGAACATATTCTAACAGGATATTGGCAAAGTGCAATGCTTCATTGTACTTCGCGTACCGAAGATAAATCGAGACGATTTCTTCGAGAAGTTCAACATTGCCCGGGCTGAATTTCTCTTTTCTCAATCGCTCTTCTAATTCCTTGAGCGAATCGTCCGGATTATTCTTGTTCGCTTTCGATGCATCAGCATCGTTGTCGAAATTTTCAAAATCAAAATCTTGCATTACGTCTTTGTCGTTTTCAAACTCATTGATGGTGTTGCGCTAATATAAAGAAAAAAAAACCGAGAAGTCAAGAAAAATACACACGATTGTTGAAGAAAATCGCTTTGTTTATCAGGGTATTTTCTTGTATATTGACAGCCCTAAATTTCACCTTTTTTATACATAAGTACGTTGGTATAGCATGCCTTTAATGACAAGAATACGCGAGAACATGACGAAAGCATTTGCAATTTTTGCAGGTGTTTTTGTGGTTTATATCGTTCTCGATTGGGGAATGGACCTCACGGGACGAAAACAGGCTTCCCGCAACATCGAATCACAGGAAATCGGAAACGTCAACGGACACAGCATTTCTGCGAAAGACTTTGCAGAACTTGTCCGCCAAGCGGCTGAAAATCAGAAAGCACAGACAGGTCAGGAGCTTGATGAAAATCAGTTGCGCACGTTGAGAGACCAAATCTGGAATCAGGTCGTTGAAGAAAAGTTGTTTGAAGATGAAATTGCTCGTCTCGGTATTTCCGTTACCGACCAGGAAATTATTGACTGGGTAAAGGGAGACAATCCCCCTGCCTTTCTTGTTCAACAATTCACCGATTCGACCGGAACATTTAACCGGGCGGCGTATGATAACGCAATTCAAAACCCGCAGAACGCTCAAATCTGGGTTAAGGTTGAAGACTACCTCCGCAAACAACGCCAGCGTGAAAAACTCCAGAGCATGATTATGGCGGGAACGCGCGTTACCGAGAACGAAATTCTTCAACGCTTCATTGACCAGAATATTAAGTACGATGCTGATTGTATTCTCTTCGACCCGAACGTCATGGTAAAGGATGAAGAAGTTACGGTGACAGACGACGACATGAAAAAAGTCTATAACGAAAACTCAGAGGAATTCAAACAAGAAGCAACGCGAAAATTAAAGTATGTGAATTTCCCGGTTGCACCGTCAGCAGCAGACACAGAAGCAGTCATGAATGAAATGGCTGACCTGAAAAGAAAAGCATCGGAAGGAGCGGACTTTGTTGAACTTGCGAAAACATATTCCGAAACTCCGGTCGCAGAAACATTTTTCAAACACGGTGAACTGAACCCGGACAAAGAAACATCGGTCTTCGCCGCGAACGCCGGAGACGTAATCGGACCAACAACAGAACCCGACGGGTATCATCTCATCAAAGTGCTTGAGTTCAAAGAAGGCGCAGATGAATTTGTACGCGCAAGTCATATTCTCGTGAACATCGAAAATAATGACAGCGTAAAAGCGCTCAAAGAAGCAAAAGATATTTTTGCCAAAACAAAGACGGAAGATTTCGCTCAACTCGCCGTGCAATTTTCTAAAGATGGTTCGGCGGCGAAAGGCGGCGACCTCGGTTGGTTTGGAAAAGGAAGAATGGTGAAACCGTTTGAAGATGCTGCTTTCAAAGCAAAAGTCGGACAGATAGTCGGACCGGTGAAAAGCCAGTTCGGGTATCACATTATCAAAGTCACTGCAAAAGATAAGCGCGAAGTGAAGATTGCCGACATTCACATGCAGGTTCGGTTGAGTTCATCAACACGGGAAAATATTCTCCAGCAGGCACAAGACCTCGCGTATATTTCGAAAGAGAGCGGAGACTTGTTAAAACATGCAACCGAACTGAATTTTCAGGTAACGGAAACACAATCATTTCAAAAAGATGCTGTTATTCCCGGAATCGGAATGCACTCTGGTTTGAGTAAATTTGCATTCACCGGAAAACTTGGCGACGTGAGCGATGTTCAAACACTTCCCAACGGCGGATACGGCGTATTTATGATTTCCGATATTAAAGATGCAGGTCTCCGTCCGTTTGAAGAACTGAAAACGACGCTTGAACCCCGAGTGAAGCGTGAAAAGAAGATGGAGAAAATAAAATCAACCGTTGAACAAGTTCGACAACAATTTTCTCCTTCAGATAGTTTGAGTAAGATTTCAATCATTAAGCCGGGCTTTACCGCACAAAATCTCCGTCAATTTTCCTTGAATGGATTTGTTCCGAACATTGGCAGAGATTTGAAATTCTCCGGCGCAGTTTCCAAGATGAATGTCGGTGAATTATCGGGAGTAGTTGAAGGACAACGCGGGTATTATATTGTGAAGTTACTCAGCAAATCGAATTTTGATTCGACTGCCTATAATGCACAGAAAAACAATCTTCGTACTCAGTTGATGTCTGAACGACGCAACAAGGCATTCTCCGATTGGTCAACAAAATTAAAGAAGAATGCCGAAATCGTTGACAACCGTGACATGTGGTATCGTTAATCCGAATGTTGGATAATCGGATTACAGTAATGTAACCTTATGAGATTTTCAAATCAATGGAAAACCATCATCACGTTTGTGGTGATGGTTTTTTGTTTTCAGCCCGCTGAATCTCAAACATCCCGCTATGCGCTGTCGGTCAACGGCTCCATCACAACTTCCTCCCGGTTATTTTATCATCCATTTGACCCCGACGAAGTAACACGAAACCAATCTCTCCCGCTCAATGGAGTTTGGGGAGTTGGAATTGATATCCGTCGTGAACTCGGATGGAACATTCAGGTAGGAGTAAACATAGAACTACTTTGGAATGAGGTTGAAGTGGAAATTCCCGGCAATCAAAAGAAAATTCTTACTACCGATGGATATAGAGCGCTTCCGGTTGAACTTTCAGGATATTTCTCTATTCCCTTCAGTACGGAAAAATTTCGGATGTATATGGGAGGCGGGGTCGGAATGTATTTCGGTGAACGAAAATATTCCTACGCTGGTGTTGAGTCGAAAATTACCGAGCGAACTCCGGGAATCGGAATTCATGTATTAAGCGGATTTGAGTTCGCACTTACATCCGGTATCGCGATTCGCACTGAACTAAAATTTCGCGATGTGCAGTTTGAATCCACCAACGTCTTTCCGCTCGATGCAACATTCCCTCCTTCAACTCCGCTTCCGGAACAAACACCGTTTCCCTCGAAAATCAGTATTGACGGAATACAGTTTGGCGCGGGACTCGTGTATCAGTTTTAACCGTTTTTTTTTATGACAAAACACACGAGAATATATTTCACCGGTTTTATGGGAAGCGGAAAAAGTACGCTCGCTCCACCTGTTGCAAATGTACTTGGGTTTGATTCGCTTGATTTAGATGTGGAAATTGAACATCGTGTCGGTTACTCTGTTTCAGAAATATTTGAACAGCATGGTGAACTGTATTTTCGCAGACTTGAGCAGGAATTGTTACAAGAGTTTTCAACAAGACAAAATATTGTTGTTGCTCTCGGGGGAGGAACCGTGGCGTTTGAAAATAATCTCGAACAAATTAAATCAAATGGCTTGTTAGTCTACTTGGAAGTCGAACCGGATATTCTTCTCAAACGCATTCGACGAAAACAACATCGTCCACTCCTCAAAGATTCAAGCGGCGCACAGTTACCCGAAACCGCGATGCGGGAAAAAATTATTTCCCTTCTTCAAATTCGCGAGCACTATTACAATCAGGCAGATATAACAATCACTATGGATGACTCAAGTATCGCGTTGACAGTTGATAAAGTAGTCCGGCTTCTCCGAAAGCACGTTCAGGAATAACAGAACAGGCTTTTGCCTGTTACATCATACTTAGGTGAAACAGACAGGAATGCTTGTCCTGCCTACACAAATTACACACCTGTCGAAAACACAATCGTTCGCTTTCCCGAAATAATTATTCTCCGTTCGAGATGCGCTTTCACTGCACGCGCCAATACAATTCGTTCGATGTCGATCCCGATACGCGAGAGTTCTTCTATCGTCTGTTCGTGATTTACCCGTTCAACATCCTGCTCAATAATAGGTCCGCCATCTAACTCAGCAGTCGCATAGTGTGCGGTTGCGCCAATCATTTTCACGCCGCGCTCGTACGCCTGCTGATACGGACTCGCCCCCTGAAATGCCGGAAGAAACGCATGATGGATATTGATGATTCTTCCCGCGTATTCTTCAACAAACTCTTTTGATAAAACTTGCATATATCTTGCCATCACGACAACATCAATCCTGTATTGACGTAACAACTTTTGCAGTTCTTCTTCTTGTTTGATTTTTGTTTCCGGGGTTACGGGCAGGCAAACGAATGGTATCCGGAACTTATCTGCAATGTGTTCCAGCGCAGGACGGTTGCTGACGATAAGCGGAATCTCGCATGGCAATTCTCCCTCCTGCTGACGTACTAACAAATCATACAAACAATGCGGGGCTTTCGTTACAAGAATTGCCGTTTTCTGAATATAATCCGAATAATGTACAGACCAGCGGAGTTGATACTCTTTCCCGAACTCAGCGAATTCATCCTCCAATTGCTTGCGTGAAACGTTCAGTGAGTTCATGTCCAATTTCAGCCGCATGAAATACTGGTTTCGTTCGACATCAGTGTATTGCTGGCAATGCAGAATATTAAACCCGCGTTCATAAAAAAATGTGCTGATGCTTGCCACCAATCCTTTTCGGTCGGGACAATCAATGAGAAAGATAATGGAGTTCATAGATATGTTGAATAGTTTGTTGGATGAAAATACAGAAAGTCGAATGAAAACAAAAAGCCGATTCAATCATTGAACCGGCTTCGTACTATTTTCTGATTACTCAAGTACTGACTACTCAATACTCAAATACTGACTTCAATCATTCCCGATAAACTTCAACCAACCCCGCGTATCGTTTCCTTGGTGAACGACATCGAAGAATTGCCGCTGAACTTCTTTGGTAATTGGTCCGGGTTTTCCTTCACCAACGGGAAATCCGTCAACGGAACGAATCGGTGTAATTTCCGCCGCGGTTCCGGTAAAGAAGATTTCATCAGCGATATGCAGAAGTTCGCGGGCAACAGGCGCTTCGATGACACGGTAGCCGCTGTTGCGGAGTAACGTCATCACGGATGAACGTGTAACACCAGGTAAAATGCTTGAAGTCAGTGGAGGTGTAAGAACATCTCCATTCTTGATGATAAAAATATTCTCTCCGCTTCCTTCGCTGACAAAGCCGTGAACATCGAGAGCGATTCCCTCAACATACCCGCGCTTCACCGCTTCGGTTTTGATGAGTGATGCGTTCAGATAATTCCCTCCCGCCTTTGCAATTGTCGGCATCGTGTTTGGCGCGGGGCGCGCCCACGACGAAACGCAAACGTCAATGCCGTTGTTCAGCGCTTCGCCGCCGAGATACGTTCCCCAGTCCCACACGGCAATCGTAACATCAACCGGATTGTTGAGCGGGTTAACGCCGACATCGCCATAGCCGCGATACACAATCGGGCGGATATAACATGCGGGAAGTTTGTTGGCAAGAATAGTTTGAATGACAGCATCTTCAAGTTGTTGTTTCGTGTATGGAATTTCCGCATGATAAATTTTGCACGAATCATACAACCGTTCGAGATGTTTTTCGAGACGGAAAATTGCAGAGCCTTTCTTCGTGTCGTAACAGCGGATTCCCTCGAACCAACTGGAGCCATAATGAATCACATGCGAGAGAATATGAATCTTTGCATCGTTCCAGTTGACGAGCGTTCCATTCATCCAGATTTTTTCTACAGGTTTTACGGGCATACGGTTTTCTTTCTTAGTTAGAGTTGTTGTTCATAGATACGATACGTCTTATAGCATTTGGCGTTCATCAAATCAGCGGCGCGGTTCATCATCACGTTATCTTCCAGTACCCAACTTGCTTCACCGTAATCGTAACCTAACTTCTTCGCGCGTTTTGCAGTTTCATAAAACAGCACCGCCGCCGCGCCTGTCTTCAAATATTCAGGCACAACGCCAAGCACAATAATCCGTACTTGATTAATCAACTTTTTGTAACGAAATAAACAATACAAACCCGGCAATAAATAACCGCGTTTGTTGTATTTCAGTGGAGTATTTAAATCGGGAAGAGAAAGTGCAAACCCGATTGGCTCGCCTTTGTATTCGGCGATAATGACCAATTCCGGCTCCACGACCGGTTTCAAATCTTTTGCCAGCGCGTCAAACTCTTCATCGGTCATCGGCACTGCGCCCCAGTTATATTGCCATGCCTTATTGTAGAGGAGTTTGATTTTCCGTACTTCGTTTTCAAACTCTTTCATGTTGATACTTCGAAACGTCATGCCGACTTTTTGAAGCACCAGATTATTCACACGCTCAAGTTTTTCCGTATAAACCGTTTTCTGTGAAAGCAAATACGCGTATAAATCTTTTGCCTTCTTGAATCCTGCACGCTCAAGCAGTTGCGGATAATATTCCGGGTTGTACGGCATCAACACAACAGGCGGCAACATGAAACCATCAATCAGTAATCCGTACTCATCATTCACCGATGGACTTGCGGGACCACGCACCGCGGTCACGCCTCGTTCTTTCAACCACGACTTTGCGGTCTTCACCAATTCATCGGCGACATTCTGTTCGTTGATTGATTCAAAGAATCCGAAGAAACCAATGTTCTCGTTATGTTCTTTGTTATGGTTATGGTTGATGATTGCGCCGATTCGTCCGACCGCTTCACCGTTTCTCCGTGCGATGAAAAATTCTGCTTCAGCATGTTTGTAGAACGGATTCTTTTTTTTGTCCATCAACTTTCTTCTGTCCATGAGAAGAGGCGGAACCCAGAATTCATTTCGCTCATAGATTTTCCATGCAAGACGGATGAATTCTTCCCGCTCTTTTTTTGTGCGAACCGGTTGAATTGAAATTGAACTCATAACACGGAAAGAACGAGGATAGGATAATACAATGATGAAGAAACGTGGGAAACAAGAGAGAATAGCATGTTCAATCTCTCTGTCACGGAATCAATCCTAATTTTTTTCCGACAATACCAAACAGTTCCAAAATACGGTCGAGGTGTTCGTCCTCATGCGTTGCCATGTAACTTGTCCGCATCATCTGTAAACCCTGCGGCACACCCGGACTGATGAACGCATTGACAAACACGCCATTGTCATACAATGCTCTCCAGAATGTAAATGCCAGCATGTCATCTCCAACAATAACCGGAACAATCGCCGTTTTGCTTTCAATGATTTTGAAACCGAGTTGTTTGAATCCGTTCCGCATTTTGTTCGCGTTGTAGATGAGTTTGTCAATGCGTTCCGGTTCCGCTTCGAGAATATCAAGCGCGGCAAGAGCGGCGGCAACCGAAGCCGGAGTCGGACTTGCACTAAAGATGAGCGCAGGTGATGTATGTTTGATAAAATTAATCACTCGTTCTGTCCCGACGACAAACCCACCGAGCGATGCAAACGTTTTGCTGAACGTTCCCATCGTCATATCAATTTCTTTTTCAAGACCAAAATAACTCGCTGTTCCGCGCCCCCCTTTTCCAATGACTCCGACTGAATGTGCATCATCCACAAGAATACGCGCGTTGTGTTGTTTGGCAATTTCCACCAGCCGCGGCAATTCTACAATATCACCCGTCGTACTGAACACGCCATCCGTAACAATCAACTTTCCTGCATGAGCAGGCAACCGGGAAATCTGTCGCTCCAAATCGTTCATGTCGTTATGTTTGAAACGTATGACTTCCGCGAACATTCCCTTTGCCATCAAAGTCCCGGCAACGATACATGCGTGATTATCTTTATCAGTGAGAATATATTCGCCTCGCTGTGCAAGCGTCGGAATAATTCCCTGCGCCGTTTGGTAGCCGGTACTGAATAACAAACACGCTTCCGCGCCCATGTACTTTGCAAGACGCGCTTCAAGTTCGTTGTGCAGGTCAAGCGTTCCCGTCAAGTAACGCGAACCGGAACAACCTGTTCCGTATTTTTCCACTGCCTTGAGCGCGGCTTCTTTTACTTTTGGGTGCGCGGTCAATCCCAAATAATTGTTCGAGCCAGCCATAATCACTTTCTTGCCTTCGATTTGAACTACGGGACCTTCGTTCTCTTCGATAGCGCGGAAGTAGGGATAAAAACCGGCGGCTTTTATTTCATCAGCGCGGGTAAAATCCCAGCACTTCTGAAAAAGGTCAACGGGTTGCTTAGGTTGTTCTGTGATTGGTTCTTGAGTTTCGGGAATTGACTGTGACATAAAAATGATTTGAACGAAGTACTTCGATGAACGATTTCCTTGAAAAACGACTCACCTTCTCTGAAAAAATGAGAGGATTGTGTGGAAATTTTTTTTTGAATATACTCCAATATCCCTTAAAAAACAATCAGTTGTTGAACCATCCAAACTATTTGAAATCAGAAAATAAATGAAAGTTTTCATCACCGGAGCCACCGGGTTTATCGGCAGTCACCTCGCAGAATCGCTTCACGCAAAGGGTTACCAGTTACGTTGCCTGATTCGGAAAACATCGTCGCTTGAATACATTAAGCATCTTCCCATCGAATACGTGTATGGAGATTTATTCGATGACAAGGCATTGCAATCAGCAGTCGCCGATGTTGATTATGTTTATCATTTCGCCGGAGTCACGAAGGCGAAAACAAAGGAAGAATATTTTCGCGGCAATCATCTTGCAACAAAGAATCTCCTTCACGTCGTGTTGAAAACAAATCCTGAGTTGAAGCGATTTGTTCACGTCAGCAGTCAGGCGGCAGTCGGACCGAGTTTGGGTGATAAAGCAGTTGACGAACAAACACTGTTTCATCCAATCACGACATACGGCATCAGTAAGATGGAAGCAGAGAAGGAATGTTTACGGTTGCTCGATAAACTTCCTATCACGATAACTCGTCCTCCGGCAGTCTATGGTCCCCGCGACAAAGACGTGTTTGAATTTTTCAACACGATGAACAAGGGCTTACAACCGATGATTGGCTTCGGGAAAAAATATGTCAGTTTGGTTCATGTAAAAAGTTTGGTTGATGGAATTATTCTCGCCGGCGAACATCCGAACGGAGTCGGGCAGATATATTTTATCTCCAGCGAACGCTTCTATCATTGGAAGGAAATCGGAGAATTGACGGCAAGCATCATGCAGAAAAAAGTTCTCCGGCTGAAAATTCCCGAAGCAGGAGTTTACGTCATCGGCTTCTTTGCCGAAATCTTTTCCAAGTTTAGTTCGAAACCGGCACTGCTCAATCTTGAAAAAGTAAAAGACATTATTCAGGATGCGTGGACGTGCGATGTGACGAAAGCGAAAAAAGAACTTGGTTACCGTGAAACTATCAATTTGGAAGAAGGAATTCGAGGAACAGTCGAATGGTATAGGAAAAATGGTTGGTTAAAGTGATTTTGACGGCAGGGAACAATTTCGTATCTTAGCATCGCAATTTTGGTCGCGGGGTGGAGCAATTGGTAGCTCGTTGGGCTCATAACCCAAAGGCTGCAGGTTCAAGTCCTGCCCCCGCTACAAGTAAAGCTGATTTCAGAAGATGAAATCAGCTTTTTTATTATTCAGTTATGTCGTTTTGCATATACATCATATTGAGCAAGGAG
>JACREZ010000027.1 GCA_016212665.1 Ignavibacteriota bacterium | reverse complement strand
TTTTTTATATTTTTTCATTGGCGTATCTCCTTAGGTTATTAAGTTGTAGTGAATTTATTTTCCTAAGATACAGATACGCCGCTTTTTTTTCAATCTGGTTTTTCTACCCTAAATATTTACACACCTTTTGAATATAACTCATTGATAAGGAATGGTCGTGATTATCTTTCGTATGAAAATAGATAAAAGAACTACTCAACGACATTCCACCTGATAGATAGTTCTGTTGTCTGAAACCATTGGGAAACCAAAATGAGTACGGAGCCGCTTCAGTCTTACTATTGCCAAAACTGCCACTAATTCCTCCCTTCCAATCTATTGCCTTCGTTTCAGGATACCGGAAATCCGAAATCGAAACACTGTCTTGTGCTAGCGTGAAACTATAAACACAAAGTACCAAGTACAAATTACAAAGTACAAGCCTCTTCATATTACTCCTTTTATTTATTAGGTTTGAAATCAGTTAACGAACGAATAACCGCCTCATGAACCGCCGGTCTCACTCCTGTAATTTTTGTATTCGCTCTTGTTGGATACACACGATTTGTCAGAAAGATAACAAAAATATTTCTTTCCGGGTCTGCCCAAATAGAAGTTCCGGTAAACCCAGTATGCCCGAATGATTTCTCACTGAAATACTTCCCCGCCGAACTATATCCATCCACCGTTTTCGTATCCCAGCCAAGTGCGCGGTTACTTCCCTTTCCCTGTCTTGTGGTAAAAAGATTTATTGTTTCCGGTTTCAGAAATTGTTCGCCGTTGTAACTTCCTCTGTTCATCAGCATTTGCATGAAGTTGGCAAGGTCGCTAGCAGTAGAGAACAATCCTGCATGACCGGAAACTCCGCCGAGCGTGTAGGCATTCTCATCGTGAACAACTCCTCGAACAAGTTTCTTTCTCAATATCGAATCATATTCTGTTGGTGCGATATTTGTCCAGAGCGATTCCGACGGATTGAACATGGTCTGTTTCATTCCAAGCGGCTCGAAGAATTTCTTTCTGCAATATTCATCCAGTGATTGTCCTGATATTCGTTCTACAATTTTTCCAAGCGTAATAAATCCGAAATCGCTGTACACTGTTGAGTCACCCGTTTTGTAAATCAATGTTGTTTGAAACACCGAGTCGAGTACTTCCTGCGGAGATTTACATGTCGCATACAATCTTTTAAATGCAGGCAAACCGGAATTATGCAACAACAAATTCCGTATCGTTATCTTCTCCTTTCCATGATTCCCAAACTCAGGAATATATTTCACGACCAAATCGTCAAGACCAAGTTGTTGCTCATCATTCAATTTCATTACAGCGGAAGTTGTTGCGATGACTTTGGTGAGAGAAGCCAAATCATAGATTGTCTGATTGACGATTGATGATTCACGATTGATGATTACTGAATCCTTAACGTTGTAACCTGTAACCTGTAACCCGTAACCTGTAACGGTTCCTCCGTACGTTTGCTTCCCGTATGACTTATTCAACACAATCGCTCCATCTTTGACGACACACACCTGCGCGCCGGGGAAAGCGGTATCTCTAATTGCTTTATTGATGACTGAATCTACCAACGCAAGACTATCTGAATTGAATCCGACATTTTCCGGTTTATCCTTTCGCAGAACGGATTGCAAGAGATTGATTCCTTCACCGAAAGGAAACATGTTGGGAATGTTCACCGGAAGTTTTCCACTCGTCGGAATTTCCCCGAACAACGCTTCAACAATCGCTTCGGTTGATGCTTCACAATCGGAGTACGAGCAAAGGTACGCATTTGCTTTCGGCACAACGCTCAACACGTACGGACTTCCAAGCGCGAGCGCCACGGTTGGCTTGTTCAATTCAGAAAGTTGCTTGATGAAGTTCGTAATGTCGCTTCCGACTCCAAACATGCCCGCGCCGGAACCCGAGCGGGCTTTGGAAAATATCGGAAGCAAAATAATGTCGGCAGTTTTCGCTTTCTTCAGAAGCGTATCAAAATTCATTTTATTCCACGATGGGTCAACAGTAACTTGCTCGACATTGCTTGTTCTTCTCTTCAATTGTGCTGTAAAATAATTTCCGACCGGTTCGTTCGTCCACGGATTTCCATTCCGTTGTATTTCCGTCCGATAACTTTCAACATCAGCAATCACGATGTTCAATATCTTTTTGGTGGTAAAATTGTCGTTCGATTTATCGAACGGAAGGATGAAGGGAAGCAAATCATTATTCAGAACCGTAATAGATTTTCTGGCGATCTGCTTTGCAATTCCAAGATGCTCAGGTGTTGCAACGACTTCCCGGATGTTTTTTAAATCAACAAAACGATTTTCCACCAAACCCAAATCAAACTTGTAACCAAGTATTTTCCTAACAGAATAATTGATTCGTTCTTCTGAAATTCTTCCGGTTTCAACTGCGTGCATCAACGCTTCAATTGCCGCATCTTCATCAGGCAGAATCAACAACACATCTGTTCCGGCTTCAACTGCAAAAATCGCAGTCGAATCAGAACCGAACTTGTTGACAATAGCCCCCATGTCAAGCGCATCGGTAACAACCAAACCGTTGAATCCAAGTTCCTGTTTTAGTAATCCGGTGATGAATGGTTTGGAAAGAGTCGAAGGTAATCCTCTCGTTGAGTCAATTGAAGGAACAGTAAGATGTGCAACCATCACCGAAGCAACATTCCGTTTGAACAATTCACGGAACGGATACAATTCGAGGCTGTCGAGGCGTGAACGGGAAGCGTTCACGCTCGGTAAATCAATGTGCGAATCAACATGCGTATCGCCGTGACCGGGAAAATGCTTCGCCGTCGCAAGAACATGTTCCGATTGCATTCCCGACGTAAACGCGCATGCCATTTCTGCAACCAACTTCGGGTCTTCGCCGAACGAGCGTGTGTTAATGACAGGATTATCCGGGTTGTTGTTCACATCGGCAACGGGCGCGTAGTTTTGATGAATTCCCATCGCACGAGTCTCCTTCCCGATTGCTTTTCCCATTTGATAAGCCAGTGAAGTGTCACGAGTCGCACCGACTGCCATCGCCTCAGGAAATCTCGTTCCACGACGAATGCGCATTGCGCTTCCCCATTCAAAATCTGCCGCAACCAACAACGGAATATCAGACCACTCCTGACAACGATTTATCATCTCCGCCGTTTCATATACATCTCCCTGAAAAAATATCAACCCGCCAACTTTATGTCCCTCAACAAGATGATGCAACAACCAATACTGTTCGCTCTTGCTACTGTAATAGTAACCATAGGAACGCGATAAAATCATCTGACTGATTTTCTCTTCGAGTGTTAGCCGTGCAAGCGTTTGCTCTACCCACTCGCTTTTTGTTGGCTTTGGCTTCTCTTGTTTGATAATTTCCGGCGGAGGAGTTGAGCAACCGAAAAAATACAACAGATAGAAGGTCATTGACAGTAAGTAATAGAAATACGGAATTTTCCTGTCAGTCAATTTAAAGGGACGGTTACTGAACATCAAATTATTGATAGGTTATCATAAAAATTGAAAATGCGAGATGAAAATACTCAGAATCGGGAGAAAAAGAAAAATGTTTACAAGAACGTAAACCAAAGTTCTGCTCAGACAGTAGAAAATTTCTTATATTCTTCCCGTTCAATAACCACAAAGGAAAACATGCAAATCGGAATTGTAGGCTTGCCCTACTCAGGAAAATCAACTCTTTTTCAGACTATTACCAAAACTCATCTCGATTCTTCTTCGTTCTCGAAGTCAGAAACGCACCACGCAGTTATTAAAGTACCTGATGCCCGGTTGGAAAAACTTTCGGACATTTTTCAGCCAAAGAGCAAAGTACTTGCCGCCATCGAATTTGTTGATGTCGTCGGACTTCAGAAAGGGGAAAGCGGCTCAACACAATTCACGACCAACTTTCTTGGGAATGTGAAAACCAATGACGCGTTAGTGCAAGTCGTCCGTTTATTTGCCAACGATGCGGTTCCGCATCCGGATGGCACAGTGGACATGATGAGAGATGTCACCTCGTTCGAGAATGAATTTCTTCTATCGGATATGGCAATTCTTGAAACGCGCATCGAACGCATCAACAAACAAATGCTGAAAACCGGGGATGAATTGATGAAGCGCGAATTACCTGTATTGGAAAAATGTCTTCACATCCTACAACAGGAAAAGCCATTGAGAGAAACCGACTTCACGAAAGAAGAATTGCAACTGTTAAAGACATATCAATTACTTTCTATCAAGCCGATGCTTATTGTGTTGAATCTCGATGAAACACAAGTCAGTAAACGGGAAGAATTGGTCTCTTCCGTTGCACAAAAGAAAGCAGGAAAAAATACAAAAGTCATTTCGTTCTTAGGAAAGATTGAGATGGAAATGTCGGAACTTTCGGACGAAGATGCCGCCGCGTTTATGAGCGATTACGGAATCAAAGAGTCAGCTCTTCATAGTTTAATTCGTGAATCGTACGACTTACTCGGACTGCAATCGTTCTTCACCGTAGGTGAAGACGAGTGCCGGGCGTGGACAATCAAAAAAGGAATGACCGCTCAGGAAGCCGCCGGAGTAATCCATTCAGACTTTTACAACAAGTTCATCCGTGCAGAAGTTGTTCACAACGATGACTTTATTAAGCACGGCTCATTCGCCAAGGCAAAGGAACATGGCACATGGCGACTTGAAGGAAAAGAATATATTGTGAAGGATGGAGATATTATTTCGGTGAGGCATAGTTGAAATAAATCTTCTCTTTCTCTCCATTATCTCAATTAAATCAAATACAAATGAAAACACTTTCACTAAAAATAGACGATGATACATTTGAAGAAACTGAAAAGATTCTCTTGAAAGTCAAAACAAATAGAAGCAGATATTTCATCGATGCTGTTAAATTTTATAACAGAATTTATAAGCGTAAACTGCTTGCTAAACAATTAGCAAAGGAATCTGACATGGCAAGAAATGAATCATTGAAAGTATTAGCTGAGTTTGAGGCACTTGAAGATGAGTATCAAACAATTTGATATATGGTTCGCCGACCTAAATCCTCGAGTCGGAACGGAACCTGGTAAGATCAGACCTGTCGTAGTTGTTCAAACGAATCTCTTAAACACAAACCATCCTTCAACTATCATTTGTCCTCTTACCACGAATGTCAAACCGCAGTTCAAGTTACTGAGAGTTCATATCAAAAAACACAAATCGGGACTTAATGAAGATTGTGATATCTTGATTGACCAGATAAGAGCAATTGATAATAAAAGATTTGTTAAACGAGTTTCACGGCTTCACATTGACGATATTTTAAGAGTTAGAGAAAATCTTAAGATAGTTTTAGATTTGGAGTGAGTATTAAAATGAAGTAGAAAAACTAAATCTCCTTCATCGCCGCTAACTCCGCTGTTCGTTTCCGTTCTGCTACGGTAAGAAATCCAACCGCGACTAAAATAAATCCGAGCGAAAGCCAATCGTGCATACTCGGGAAGCGTGTTCCTAATAATAATGCAGAGAGAAGCGTTGCTACCGTTCCGGCGGCAAGCGAAGTAAGACGATTCACTAATCCGGCAAACGTTGCCGTTCTTCCTTTGAACATGAAAAGGAACACTGAAAAGAATGCAACAATACCGAATGCAGTCCCGCTTAACACAGCCCAACCCCAATCAGGCGCAAATTGCACAAGTGAATCATGAAATTGTGTTACCTGAGGGACATTCCAACCGAATGTTGTTGCCCCGAAAAAAACCATAATGCTGATGGCGAGAATGAAAAAACACGCCGCAATCTGTTCTACGCCGAAAAATCCCTGATTATCAAGCGGAACACCTTTTGCACGGGTGTTCTTAAAATAATTCATGATGTAAATCCTGATTGCGTACGCAATAATATAACTGACAAGAATAACTACCGCGGCAGTGTTATCGAGAAAATCAAAATCGCCGGGTTGAATCCAAAAGAGGTTCACACCTGCCGCGAGCAATGCAAACAACACGGCATAATTTTCCTGCGCGTAAACTTTTTTCTTTAAAATCCGTTGTGAAATCTGTACTGCATCAACCAGGCGGCTGATGACGATAACGCTCGCCCGCATAATCACCATCGCTACCATCACGGACATTGGAAACGTGTACATTAACGTTGTCGCCGGAATAATTATCGCCGTCATAAAACCGGACGGGATAATGTAATACGTTTCCTGTGGAATCGTGAGCGGACCAAGTCGAACAAGTTTGTTCGATTTCATTTTATACCACCCCATGACAAAAACTATGAGTAACGCAGTTGCCGTACCTCCAATAGTGTTATAGACCATGTATCCGATTTGCCCCATCTTGAGAGAGAACACATCACCCGTTGCAGTGAAAAACTTCGCGCTGATTCCGGTCAGTACATAAAAGAAAAAATATCCTGCACACAGTTCAACAAGTTGCTTCGTGCTACCTTCTGATGATTTCCACATAAATAATACTGAAATAAAACTGAATTGATGGTAAGTTAGTTCCGTAAGAATGGATTAGGAATTCCACTTCACTTCGGAAGTGTTGGAGAGCGCATTCACGTAGCGTGCAAGCACGAACAATAAATCGGAAAGGCGATTGAGAAAAACAATTGATTCCCGGTTGATTTCTTCTTCGTGTGAAAGTTGAACGACAAGCCGTTCGGCTCTTCTGCAAACGGTTCTTGCTAAATGAATCATAGCCGCGGCACGATTTCCGCCCGGTAAAATAAAACTTGTCAGCGGCTGAAGTTTTTCAGAAATGGAATCAATGGTGTGTTCTAAAGGACGAATATCCGTTTCCTGAATGCGTGTTACAGATTTGTTTTGTACGTCTGAAGGCGTTGCAAGATCGGCGCCGAGAGTAAATAATGACTGTTGCAAATCATTCAGGATGGAATCAATCTCCTGCACACTATTCAATGAACGGCAAACACCAAGCATTGAATTAAGTTCATCTACTGTTCCGTACGCTTCTATACGAAGCGCATCCTTCGTTACACGCTTGCCTCCGAATAAAGACGTTTCTCCCTTATCTCCTGTTTTGGTGTAGATTTTCAAAATGATTCACGGAAAAATAGAAACTACGGTTGAAGAATCCATTTCCATGAATCTGCTTTATACGTCGCAAGCGAATAGACAACGTTATTTGTCCCACCGCCTGCTTCATCCCAGGTAACACCGTTCCAACGAGCGAGATTTTTTGATTCTGCTTTTCCTGCAAAATCAAAATCTCCGCCTGCGTATAAACCGCCATTAAATCGGGTGAACGCATACACATACGATGCGCCGGTCTTTTCCGGGTCAATTCCATCTCCGACCGGGAACCATGTCGAGCCGCTCCAACGTGCAATTCGTTTCGTGTTGGTAGAACCGGATTTCATGAAACCGCCACCGGCATACAATTCATTATTAAACACAGTGAGCGACCACACATCTGCATCGAATCCATCTCCAACAGACATCCATCTGCTTCCGTTCCATGAGGCAATATATTTTGCTTCATCACTACCGGCAGTTTGGAATAATCCACCAGCAAACAATTCCTCGTTATAGACTGCAAGCGCAAGCACTTTTCTGTCAAGTCCAAGGTCTAACCTTGACCACGCCTCACCATCCCATTTTGCAATACGGTTGACAAGTTCTGTTCCGGCACGGGAAAATTCTCCTGCGGCTATTAAATCTCCCTTATATTCTTCAAGCGCATAAACTGCATAACTGAATCCTGAACCAACAGGTCGCCATTGACTTCCGTTCCATCGTGCGACATAATTGAATGTTGCAGAACCGGTCTCTGTTTGAGTGAATAATCCACCCGCATATAATTCACCGTTATAGACTTTGAGTGCAAACACTCTTCCGTTAAATCCGTCGCCGACTTTATTCCACGTTGAACCGTCCCAACGGGCTATGTAACTTGCCGCAGTATCTCCTGCTTTAGTAAATACTCCGCCAACATACAATTCGCCATTGAACGAAGCCATAGCCAGAATACGGTCATTAACGCTTGAGGTAACTGCTGACCATTTTTCTGCATCGAAGTGTGCGAAATATTTAGCAACTTTTCCTCCAGCATAATCAAAACTTCCTCCGGCAAAGAGGTTTTCACCGTCCGGTCCATAATACACTTTCAAAGTTTTTGAATACGGACTGACAATCGTATCTCGGATACCACGAATGCGGAAATAATATTCCAAAGAATGCCTGAACTGACCATAGACAGTCGTTTTAATTTTGTTCGCTTTCAACGATTGAATAACACTGTAATTAACTCCATCGTTACTCATTTCAACTTCAAAATTCTTCTCCCACTTCGTTTTGTCTTCCCATCGGAGTTCGAGTGAATCTTTCGTGATGTAGTGAATTGTTGGATTTTGCGGAGCTAAAAACTTCGAAACAGTAAATGCAATGGGCTGCGACTTTGTTATGTTTCCTTCTACGTCGTATGCTTTGGCATAGAGTAAATATGCTATACTATCGCGTAAAGAATCTATCGGCATAAACCAACGATACGGAGATTCTGTAAATACTCTGCTTGAATCTAATTTATGATTTAGATATAATTCCACACGAGTAATACCAACATCATCCCACGCTTCAATCACAACCGTTGTATCTGTGAGGATGTATGAACTCCTACCGGGTGAAACTATCGAGACAAACGGTTTCGTGTCGTTTAAATTCTCCGGTTCTTCTTCGCATGAATTTAACGCAAGTAAAAATACAGATGCAAAGATAAATAGTATCAACGTTTTGATCTTTGAATCAAACATTATTTCTCCACAAAAATTGTAATACAATCATTAAAGATATTCATTGATGGATGTGTTTATGCTTTCTTCTTCATGAAGTTCGGTAACTCCTGATAGTAATGTGCTACCGTCTTGATGCCGCCATAATAATTATCCAAGTTCAGAAATTCATCCGGTGCGTGCGCATTTTCATCCGGCAAACCGAATCCGAGCAATACCGTATCAAGACCAAGTACTTTTTTGAATTGAACAACAATCGGTATCGACCCGCCTTCACGCTGATAGAGAGGTTTCTTTCCAAACCCTTTTTCTAATGCGCTAACTGCGGCTTTGACTCCGGGATGTTCGATGGGCGTAATTGCCGCCTCGCCGCCATGTAAATATCGGACAGTAACGCTCACGCTTTTCGGTGCAATCTTTTTAATGTGCTTCTCAAACAATTTTGCAATGCTGTTTGAGTCCTGGTCTGGAACCAAGCGCATAGAAATTTTTGCCGATGCTTTCGAGGGCAGAACCGTTTTCGCACCTTCGCCGGTGAACCCGCCCCATATTCCGTTACATTCTAATGTTGGTCTCGCCCACAATCGTTCTAACGTTGTAAATCCTTTTTCTCCATACAACTCCTGAACACCCAAACTTTTTGCGTAGGTTTTATCGTTCCACGGAAGTTTGCTGTAAGCATCTCTTTCCTTTTTACTGAGTTTTCTTACTGAATCATAAAACCCGGGAATAGTAATTCTTCCATCCTTATCATGGAGTTGAGAAATAATTTCAGCAAGCGCCTGAATCGGATTGTGCACCGAACCACCGAACGAACCGGAATGTAAATCCTTGTTCGGTCCGACCAGATCAATTTGCATGTATGAAAGCCCGCGCAATCCATAACATACCGATGGAATTCCGCGCGCAAACATTGATGTATCGGAAATCATGACTAAATCGGATTTGAGAAGTTTTTTATTTTCTTTCAGAAATCCTTCAAGGTGTTCACTTCCGATTTCTTCTTCACCCTCAATTATCATTTTTATGTTGATTGGCAATTTTCCGACTGTCTTCATCCATGCTTCTATCCCTTTCAGATGAATATGCACCTGACCTTTATCATCTGCTGAACCTCGAGCAAATAAATTTCCATTACGTACCGTTGCCTTGAATGGTGGCGTCGTCCATAAATCAATAGGGTCAACAGGTTGCACATCGTAATGACCATAGATAAGCATGGTCGGTTTACCGGGAGCGTGAAGCCAGTCAGCATACACAACCGGATGACCGGCAGTTGGCATGACTTTGACATTTTCCATCCCTATGGATTTCATTTGAGAAGCGACCCATACGGCACATCGTTTAATGTCTGGTATGTTTTCAGAATTTGTACTGATGCTTGGAATAGCAAGAAATTCCTGTAACTCTTTGAGATACCGCTCTTTGTTTGTTTCGATGAAGGCTAACGTTTGTTGCATGATTAATAACAATAATTATAAAGGCAAATGGGGTTATGCGTTGCTAATATAAAAAAGAACCGTTGTAGTTGCAACTGAATTTCAAACATTTTTTCATTTTCTCTAAAGTTCTTCTTTTGGCATGTTTAGTGCAATTATCAGTGGCAGATTTGATGATAACTTTGGTAAACGTTAGTGATTTGGCTATCTTCATCAGAATTTGAATATCAACCTTGATAAATGTCAGTATCTATTCTCAGTTTCGAAATCGTTCTTCCTTTTTTCTTCGCTTTAACTATTTGGCTTTACGGTAAAGGATTTTACAGTGGCGTCAAGTTTGCAGAAAAAGCCAAAACCCCTGTTCTTATACTGACTCTCGGAGTCCATGTTTCTTACATCATCGTTCGAACTATCATTCTCGGGCATTTCCCTATCACTTCGATTTTTGAGATATTTTCTCTCATCGCTTTCACTATTACGGTTGTTTATTTTTATATCGAGATGAAAATAAAGAACAGCACTACTGGCTACTTTATTCTCATGCTTCCGTTTTTCTTCCAACTGACTTCCTCCATCTTCATTAAAGAAACTCCTGCCGTTCCCGAAATACTTCGAAGCAACTTGCTCGGATTTCATGTTACAAGCGCGTTGCTTGGGTATGCCGCACTTGCAATCTCTGCTGTTTATGGATTTTTATATTTGATGTTGTACCACAAAATCAAATCAAGTCACTTTGGTGTCTTTTACAATCGCCTTCCTAATCTTGAAGTATTCGAACGAATGAGTCACACCGCAACGTGGTTTGGATTCACGCTCCTTTCTGTTGCCATCGTTCTTGGATTGATTCTTTTAATGATTATGTTTGATGCCTCTTTCATCACCGACCCCAAATTATTCGGAACAGTTGCCACATGGCTTTTGTACGCAACCGGATTGTACGCAAAGAAAGTTGCGGGATGGCAAGGAAGAAAAATCATGGTCCTTTCAATTACAGGATTTGTTATTGCGTTGTTTTCGATGACCGTGATTAACATGGTGTTCAGTAACTTCCATAATTTCCAATGATGAACGCGCTCACGAATATGAGAACTAAAATCGTCGTCACCCTGAGCGCCCGCCTGCCGGACGGGCAGGAAGTCGAAGGGTGTATGCAGTCAAAGGGTGCGAATGATTAACCTCATTTGTTTGGGAATTAATCATCGGACTGCACCGGTTGAAGTACGGGAAAAGTTTTCTTTCTCGAATGAAGAACTACGTACATTTCTTTCATCTACGAAAGGACAGAAGTTCAACGAGGTCGTTCTCGTCTCAACATGCAACCGAACAGAATTATACTTCGTGCCGAAAAACGAATACCCGAACGGAACGCCCCTCTGGCAATCACTTGCCACAGCAAAAAATATTTCGGGAATTGTCAAGCCGGAGAATTTCTACCATCTATCCTCTTACAATGCAGTGAAACATTTGCTTCGCGTTGCTTCAGGAATTGATTCGATGATTCTTGGTGATATTCAGATTCTCGGACAAATCAAAGATTCATTTTTACTTGCACGGGAAATTTCCACTACCGGAGTAACGTTGACAAGATTGTTCAACAAAGCGCTCCACGTCGGAAAACGCGTTCGCACCGAAACCGCGCTCGGAGAAGGCGCTGTCTCCGTCAGTTATGCCGCAACTGAACTTGCTTCAAAGATTTTTGATGATTTATCAAAACGGACCGCATTACTCATCGGCGCGGGAGAAACAGGCGAACTGACAACAAAAAATCTGCTCGAAAAGAAACTCGGTAAATTACTCGTAGCAAACAGAACGCGTGAACGTGCGGAAGAACTTGTCGGGAAATTCGGAGGAAGCGTCGTCGAGTTTTCCAACCTTACTAACGAATTGAAGAACGCAGACATCATCGTCAGTTCAATCAACATCCCGACACATATTCTCACAGCCACCGACATCAAACAAGCAATGAAACAACGGGGCAATCGCCCGCTCGTCATCATTGATATCGGAGTGCCTCGTAACATTGACCCTGCATGTAATAAAATTGACAACGTGTTCTACCACGATATTGACGCACTCAGCCACATCATAGATGTCAACCTTGAACGGAGAAAGGCAGAAGTCCCGAAGGTTCAGCAAATCATACTTGATGAATTGATTGATTTCAGCAACTGGTATAATTCTCTGCAAGTTACTCCGACAATTCAGCAATTACGTGAAAGTGTCGAAGCAATTCGTCGCGGCGAGTTGGAAAAACATCGTCATCATTTCTCCGACGAGCAACTTCAGGAAGTCGAATTAATTACGAACAGAATTGTCAACAAAATTTTGCATCAGCCAATGGTGAACCTCAAAAATGGTACCACTACAAACGAAGATGAAACACGACACAAACTTCACATCCTTCGGTCACTGTTCGGATTGGATAAAAAAGTAACACATGAACAATAAACTGATTCTCGGAAGTCGCGGAAGCCAACTCGCTCTTTGGCAAACTGAGTGGGTGAAATCAGAACTGGAAAAAAAGTTTCCAAAACTTTCCATCGAAATTCACATCATCAAAACCACAGGCGATAAAATCCTCGACTCTCCCCTTTCAAAAATTGGTGACAAAGGATTGTTCACACGGGAAATTGAGCAGGCAATGCTCGACAAAACAATAGACGCTGCCGTTCATAGTTTGAAAGATTTACCGACACAGTTACCCGATGGATTGTGCATAGGTGCAATCAGCAAGCGGGAAGATGTTCGGGATGTCTTCATTGCTAACAAGAAAAAGAATTATACAAGCATAGAAGAGTTACCACAAGGCGCGATAATTGCCACAAGCAGTTTGAGAAGAAAATCTCAATTACTTGCTTGGCGATCTGATTTTCAAATCGTGGATGTTCGCGGTAATCTCAACACTCGACTTTCAAAACTCGATGAATCCGATTGGGATGGAATGTTGCTTGCCCGCGCCGGAGTTGTCCGACTTGGATTCGATAACAGAATTACAGAAGAATTGCCACTTGATAAAATGCTTCCTGCGGTAGGACAAGGCGCGCTTGCAATTGAAATCAGACACGACGATAAACAGACATCCGAAATAATTGAAACGCTGAACAGTCAACCAACATTCATCTCTACTTCCGGTGAGCGTGCGTTGCTACGTTATCTCGAAGGCGGCTGTCAAATTCCCATCGGCGCGTACGGACGAATTGAGGAAAACATTTTCCATCTCGATGCGTTCATTGGAAGTCTTGACGGAAAGAAAATTGTGCGAGGGAAAATTCACGGCGCGCCTGATGATGCAGAGAAACTTGGTCAGCAACTTGCACAAACTCTTTTTCAATCGGGCGGGAAAGAAATACTTGATTCGATACGAACGATGTGAGATGTGGGATATGCGTCAATAATTAATAGTCATTGGTCATTGGTTATTAGTCATTCGTACAAAGTTCTTTGTTGTCATTCTCAACTACTTCTACTTAACTTCTTAATTACTTTTTTCATTTTGAATTTTTAATTTTGCATTGCTAAGAGTTCTCGTCACCCGCGCTGCACACCAAGCAACCGAACTCGTTCGTTTGCTTGAACATAACGGATTCATCCCGGTACTGTTTCCCATGATTGAGATTGTTCCTCCCGAATCATGGAATGAGTGCGATACAGCGATTGAATCGCTCTATATGTACAACGGGCTCATCTTCACAAGCGCAAACGGTGTTGAGTTTTTCTTTCGACGATTGACAGAAAAGAATGTCGCTGTCGAATCACTTCAAACAAAAATCATTTGCGTTGTTGGCGAGAAGACGAAAACGGTGTTGGAAAAGCACGGATTGAAAATCACCTTAATGCCGGAGAAGTTCACATCGCTTGACCTTGCAAATGCGTTGCAACATCAGGACATCAGAGGCAGAACGTTTCTCCATCCCCGCGGAAATCTCGGAAATAATATGCTTCCCGGAAATCTCAAACTTCTCGGAGCGACGGTAGATTCTGTTACAGTCTATCAAACAATTCAACCAAACACCGAAGAAGTTCAGATGGTTAAAACTCAAATACTCAATGATGAAATAGATATCCTCACGTTCATGAGTCCATCATCAATAAAAAACTTCTGTTCGATGTTTACACCCAGTCAACTCAGAGAAGTTCTCACAATCCCTGCAGTTGTCATCGGTCCCGTAACATTTGAACAAGCAACTTCAACTGGATTCAAATCAATTTCAACTGCAAAACAATCAACCATCGAATCGCTCGTTAAATCAATTATCAACATAAGCCAATCCGAAATTGGCAATCCGAAATCCGAAATTCAATGAATTATCAAACCGAAATCCGAAATCCGAAATCCGAAATCTTCCTTAACGCTTGTTTCAGACAACCAACCGAAAGAACCCCAGTCTGGTTCATGCGACAAGCCGGGCGGTATTTGCCTGAATACAGAGCAGTTCGTGCAAAAGCCGATTTTCTCACGCTCTGCAAAACTCCCGAACTTGCGGCAGAAGTAACCATTCAACCTGTTGACCTTGTTGATGTTGACGCAGCAATTATTTTTTCCGATATTCTCGTCGTGCCGGAAGCGATGGGCATGGAACTCCTCGTTGAAGAGAACAAAGGCGGACCACGATTTCCGTCGCCTCTTCGTTCTGCATCGGACATTGAGAAGCTTGCAATCCCCGACTCGAACGAAAAACTTAAATACGTGATGGATGCGCTCCGATTGACACGACAACGATTGAACGGACGAGTTCCGCTTATCGGATTTTCCGGTTCGCCGTGGACACTTGCATCGTACATGGTCGAAGGAAAAGGTTCGAAGAATTTTCGCTTCATCAAAGAATTGATTTACAACGAGCCGATACTTGCGCACAAGTTGCTTGGAAAAATTGCATCGTCGGTTGCTTCATATTTGAATGCACAGATTGAAGCGGGCGCGCAGGCAGTTCAGATTTTCGATACGTGGGGCGGAATCCTCACGCAAGATGCGTTCGAGGAATTTTCGCTTCGATATATCAAACAAATTATTGCCGAGTTAAAACACGATGGAGTTCCGGTGATTGTCTTCTGTAAAGATTGCGGGCACTCACTCACAAAGATTGCATCAAGCGGTTGCGATGTCGTCGGACTTGATTGGACGATTGAAATCGGACAAGCACGAACGCAAGTCGGCGACAAAGTTGCATTGCAAGGAAATATGGACCCGACAGTTTTATATGCAAAGCCCGAACGCATCAGACAGGAAGTGAAAAATATTCTCAGCAAATATGGAAAAGGAACCGGACATATTTTTAATTTAGGTCACGGCATTTTGCCCGATGTTCCGGTTGAACATGTGAAAGAATTTGTACAAGCAGTAAAAGAAGAAAGTGTCATTTACCATTAACAACACCCGCCGAAGCGGGCAGGGATTACACAGAAACAACAATTAAGGAATAACCAATGACTGACAAAACGAAAAAACTCATCAACGGATTGAATGAAGACCTTGCAAACGAACTTGGTGCGTCAATCCTTTACCTCTATCAATGTTCAACTGCAACAGGTTGGGATGGCGAGGAACTGCGTGAACTTCTTCAACCGGAAATTACCGGAGAGATGACTCATGCAATTTTCCTCGCTGAGAAAATCTCCTCGCTCGGCGGCAAACCAACAACCGAACCGAAACAACACAAATGCCCGAAAGATGTGAAAGGCATGTTACAGTACGATTTGAAACTCGAAAAAGAAGCGGTTGCAAACTATACGCTCCGCGCACAGCAAGCCGACTCAGTCGGTGAAACCGCACTCAAAATCAAACTCGAAGAACTCATCGTGGATGAAACTATGCACGCGGAGAAAATCGAGCGGATTTTGAGAGGAATGTAATCTTTGTGTCTTGGTGACTTCGTGGCTCATTTACCACGAAGTCGCTAAGAGTTTTTCTGTCGGTTGGTTAAAGAAATAAAACCCGTAACCGCGAACCACAAACCACTGCACATGCTCAACCATCAATCCCAACAGTTCTTCCAACAACTTCAAGACGACATTTGCCGGCAACTCGAATCGGCTGATGGCAAAGAACATTTCATCGAAGACATTTGGCAACATCACGAAAGCGGAGGCGGGAAAACTCGTGTGTTGCAACATGGCGGAGTGTTCGAGAAAGCCGGAGTGAATTTTTCGGCAATCACTTCCAAACTTACAGGAAGACTTGCTGACGCGCTTGCCGTTCTTCCACAGAAAATATTTGCTACAGGAATTTCGCTTGTCATTCATCCGTTCAGCCCGATGATTCCGACAACACACATGAACCTGCGCTATCTTGAATTGGAAAACGGTCAGGCGTGGTTTGGCGGCGGAATTGATTTGACCCCTTGGTATCTGTTTGAAGAAGATGCACGCTTCTTTCATCAAACATTAAAAACCGTGTGCGACAAACACGACCCGGAATTTTATCCCCGCTTCAAACAAAAGTGCGACGAATATTTCTTCATCAAACACAGAAATGAAGCACGGGGCATCGGCGGAATTTTCTTTGATTATCAAAAAGAAAACTTAGAGCAACTCTTTTCCTTTGTGCAGGATGTCGGCAATTGTTTCAACAATCTGTACGTGACAATTGTTGAGCGAAGAAGAAATGAACCGTGGGACGTGCGGGAAAAAGAATGGCAATTGGTTCGTCGTGGAAGATATGTTGAGTTCAATCTTGTGTATGACAGAGGTACACTCTTCGGTTTGGAAACGCAGGGACGAACGGAATCAATTCTCATCTCATTGCCGCCGCAGGTAACATGGTTGTATGATGTTCAACCGGAAGAAGGTTCGCGTGAAGAAGAACTCATTGAAGTATTAAGGCATCCCAAAGAATGGGTTAAATTTTCATCAACAACAAATGTCCCGTCATGCTGAACTTGTTTCAGCATCTGTCCACGTATACAGGAAATAGATTCCGATATACATCGGAATGACGGTTTGAAAATAATGAACAAAGAAAAAATCGCAGTCGTCCTCTTTCAACTCGGTGGACCGGATTCTCTCGAATCGGTTGAGCCGTTTCTGTACAATCTCTTTTGCGATCCGGATATCATAGATTTTCCAGGAGCGTTTCTTGCACGAAAATTTCTTGCACGAAGAATCTCCCGCAAGCGCGCGCCGATTGCCGCTCACCATTATAAAGAGATTGGAGGTAAATCGCCCATTCTTGAACTGACATCAGAACAGGCAAACGCTCTTCAATCGGAATTGGATAAAGAGATAAACGCAAAAGTTTTTGTTGCGATGCGGTACTGGCATCCATTTACGGAAGAAGTAATTACAGAAATGAAAAAGGAGAAGTTCGATAAAATTATTTTGCTTCCACTCTATCCACAATACTCGAAAACGACAACCGGCTCAAGCATCAACGAATGGAAACGCCAATGCAAGCGGCTTGACTATACCGGAATCCCGACAGAAACTCTACTCAATCACTACAATCACCCATTGTACATCGAAGCAATCGTTGACAACATTCAAGCGACACTTCAAAACTTTTCAAACCTGAAACCCGAAACCTGTAATCTCGTTTTCAGCGCACACGGCGTTCCTGTCAGCGTCATCTCATCAGGCGACCCCTATCAACAACACATCGAAGAAACAGTTCGACTTGTTGTTGAAAAAGGAAAATGGAATTTGCCGCATGTTCTCTGCTATCAAAGCAAAGTCGGACCTGCGGAGTGGTTGAAGCCATCGCTTGATGATACAATTCATGATTTGGCAAAGCAAGGGAAGAAAAATCTACTCATCATTCCCATCGCTTTTGTGACCGAGCATATCGAGACGCTCCACGAAATCAATATTGAGACAAGAGAAGAAGCGGAGAAACTTGGCATTGAGCAGTTTGAGATGATGCCTGCTCTCAACTCTTCTCCGAAGTTCATTCGTTGTCTCAGTCAATTGGTGCTTGAGAAAATTTAAAACGAGCAATCAATTAAAAAGTCAAAAGGAAAAAGTAAAAATGTTACTCGTTATCGGTTATCAGTTACTCGTATATAACCTATCACTAATTCGAAATTGACAATTCGCAATCCGAAATCCGAAATGAATCAATCAGTAATCGTCACTGGTGCAGGTATCTCCGGCTTAGTCGCTGCTTACTTCTTAAAAAAACAAGGCATGAACGTTCTCGTGCTTGAGCGAGACAACGAAGTCGGCGGGACGATGAAGACAATTCATGAAGATGGTTGGTTGATTGAAACCGGACCGAACAGCGCGCTCGCAACGACTCCACTGTTTGCTCAATTGTTTGATGAATTGGGAATCAGAGATGAAGTTGTGTATGGGAATGAGTTGGCAAACAACCGGTACATTCTTCGAGATGGTGTGCTTCACTCGTTGCCGATGAGTCCGCCTGCGTTTTTGAAAACGAAATTGTTTTCGTGGAGCGCAAAACTTCGATTACTGAAAGAACCATTTGTCGGAAGAGCGACAAAGGAAGAGTCCATAGCGGAGTTTGTCGAGCGACGACTTGGTCGCGAATTTCTTGACTATGCGATTAACCCGTTTGTCGCCGGAGTTTACGCTGGAAATCCTGAACAGCTTTCCGTGCGACATGCGTTTCCGAAACTGTATGCGCTTGAAGAAAAGTACGGCGGCTTAATAAAAGGAATGATTGGCTCGCGCAAAGAACGAAAAGCACGGAAGGAAGTAGCGAAAGACAGAGCCAAGTTATTTTCATTCAAGAATGGGATGGAAACATTACCGAAAGCGTTGGCAACCTATCTCGGCGATTCGGTTCAACTCGGATGCTCGGTTGAACATATCATTCCGATGAAAGTTGGAAAGTATCCAATCTATCACGTCTCGTACAAGCAAGGCGACACGAAAACCACACTCGAAACAAAAGTAGTTGTGCTTGCTTCGCCTGCCTCTGCAACTGCAAACATCATTCGACCGATTGACCCGGAGTTTGCCGCTACCCTTGAATCAATTTATTATCCGCCCGTAACAGTTGCGTTCATGGGATTTCGGAAAGAACAAATCAAACGAGAGCTGGATGGATTTGGTTTTTTGATTCCGGCAAAAGAGCAAAGGAAAATTTTGGGTTCACTTTGGTCATCCACGCTGTTTGCAAACCGCGCACCTGACGGACATGTCGCACTGACAACATTCCTTGGCGGCGCACGTTCTCCCGAACTTACAGCAAAGAGTAGAGAATCGAAAACAGAAGTAATCCTTTCTGAGTTACATGACATTTTGGGAATTGACGGCGCTCCGGTTTTTACTAAACTCTTCCATTGGGAGAAAGCGATTCCTCAATACAATCTCGGCTATGGAAAAGTGTTAAACGCAATCGAACGCTTCGAGGCAAATTTCCGTGGCGCGTTTATTTGCAGTAATTATCGAGGCGGGATTTCGGTTGGGGATTGTGTGATGAGCGGGGAAAAAACAGCACTTGGGATTATTGGAATGATAGGAAAAGATTAGAAGTTCCGCTTGAAAACCACATGACAATTTTCTATATTCATGTAAATTTGTCATGACAATTTTATAGGTATATGGAAACTCCAGGACTGCGCTATCTCAACACTGACCTCGTCAAGTTCCTTCGTGAAGATCAAAAAATGGCATTAATAACCGGACCGCGACAAGTGGGAAAAACTACGCTCGCTAAGCGACTGCTTGTCGAATCCGGTATGAATGAACTGTACTTCAACTGGGATATTGACGCACATCGGAAACTTCTTGTTCGTAATCCCGGCGATTTCTGGCAGAGAGGTAAAACACAGGCGGGCGATACAAAAACAAGAATAGTCTTAGATGAGATCCATAAGTTTCCGCGATGGAAACGGTTCCTGAAAGGATTGTATGATGAGCATGGTAAGAATATCGAAATCATTGTAACAGGAAGTGGCCGTCTTGATATCTACCAACGTGGCGGCGATTCATTGTTCGGACGATACAATCTCTTTCGACTTCATCCATTTACACTTGGAGAACTTCTTACACCAAGCAGAGAATACATCCTTAGCCCGGATGTTTTTTGGAAAACACTTCTCCTACATCATCCTCTAAAGGAAGCAGAAGAGCATCTGAAAAAACTTGAGATGTTCACCGGATTTCCTGAACCGCTCTTCGCCGAAAGTGAAACCCGATTGCGACGGTGGAGACAAGCACACCGACAACTTGTGCTTCGGGAAGATATTCGTGACCTTACGCGAATACGAGATATTGGTTTGGTTGAAACTCTCGCGCTGTTACTTACTGAACGTGTCGGTTCTCCACTATCGTTTAACTCGCTTAGTGAAGATTTGAGTGTCAACTTTACGACGGTGAAGAATTGGATAGAGACAATGTCAAGACTCTACTATCTTTTCCAGATAAAACCGTTTGCCGGTCGGCTCGTTCGAACACTTAGACAAGCAGAAAAAATATACCTGTTTGATGGCACCGAGATACAAAACGAAGGAGCACGCTTTGAAAATCTTACCGCACTTCACTTACATAAACTCGTGGAAGCATGGACAGACAGTGGATTTGGAGAGTTTGACCTTTACTACGTTCGCGACCGTGAGAAACGGGAAGTAGATTTTTTGATTACAGAGCAACGCAAACCATACGCCTTAATCGAAGCGAAATTGTCAGCGCGTGATATTGACCCCAGTCTACGGTATTTCTCTGAACGTTTGAAACCTCGTTACACGGTTCAGGTTGTAAGAAAACCCGAAGGATTTACAACGACGATAAATACTTCCGGAATAATACTGACTCCGGCAAAGGAGTTTTTGGCTTTGATGTAAACATGCGTTTGGAGAAGTACTAAAGTGTTGAAGTTCCTGTCTCCAACATCATCATATTATAAATCGCGAAAAGATTACGCCTAAAGCGCATCTGCCTGTGGCTAAAAACTTACAACTTTCGATTAATTCACCCCTTCATCACCGCCACCGGCAATAACTTTGCAACCTTCCGTGCAATTCCCGCGCCGTGAACTACTTCTACAACCTGACTGACATCTTTGTACGCATCCGGTTTTTCTTCCGTCAATCCTGAACGCGTTTGACCGCGCACTAAAATATTTTTGCTGTTCATCTCTTTCATCAATTCATCAACCGTCGTTTCATTTTTCGCACGGGTTCGACTCATCGCTCTGCCCGCGCCGTGACACGACGAGCCAAATGTTTCTTTCATTGCCTGTTCTGTTCCGACAAGAACGTATGAACATGTTCCCATGCTTCCGGGAATCAACACGGGTTGACCGAAGTCGCGCAATTCTTCCGGCAATGCGGGATGTCCTTTCGGAAACGCACGAGTCGCGCCTTTGCGGTGAACAAGAACGCGCTTTCTCTTTCCGTCAACTTCGTGGTCTTCGTACTTTGCAATGTTATGGCAAACATCATACACAATATCCAACTCGCCGTTGCCGAGTACGCGTTGGAACGCTTCCCGTGTCCAGTGCGTCATCATCTGACGATTGGCAAACGCAAAGTTCGCCGCCGCCACCATTGCTTGCAAATATTCCTGCCCCTCTTTCGATTTTATTGGAACGCATGCAAGTTGACGGTCAACGACAGAAATTCCGTAACGCCTCATTCCATCCTGCATAGCGTCGAGATAATCAGTGCAAACCTGATGACCGAGACCCCGTGAACCGCTGTGAATCAACACAACAATTTGATTTTTGTGAAGTCCGAAATGCCGTGCTGTGTCTTCTTCATAAATTTCGGAGACAACCTGAATCTCCAAAAAATGATTTCCCGAACCGAGCGTTCCGAGTTGATGATGCCCTCTATCCTTCGCACGATTACTTACCCACTTGGGATTCGCGTTTGGAATTTTTCCGTACTCTTCGATGTGTGCTATGTCCCGCTCAACACCGAAACCCTGTTCAACTGCCCACTGTGCGCCTTTCAAAAGCACATTATCTAATTCGTTCTTTGCAATGTTCAACAATCCCTTCTTCCCCGTCCCGCACGGAATATCTCTAAACAGTTGATTGAGTAGTTCCTGAAGTTTTGCAGTTATATCCCGATGTTCAAATTTTGATGCGAGCAATCTCACGCCGCAGTTGATATCAAAACCAACTCCACCTGCAGAAACAATTCCTTCATCCGGGTCAGCAGCGGCAACTCCGCCAATGCAAAAACCATAACCCTGATGCGCGTCCGGCATCGCAAGTGAACGACCAACTAATCCGGGAAGCGTAGCAACATTTGCCACTTGCTCTTTCGTTTGGTCTTTTTCAATTTGCTTAATCATCTCATCGTCTGCGTAAATCATTCCTTCGATGAGCATTCCTTTTTTGTATTCTTTCGGGATGATGTGGCGGTAGTTATCAATCTTTTTTAGCATAGTCGTACTTCATTGAGGTTTCGGGTTTGGGGTTACGGATTTCGGGTTTTGAGTTTTGAGTTTCATGTATCAAAAAAACTTTATGTAATTTTTCTTTGCGTCACTTTGCGTCTTCTTTGTGGTCTTTGCGGTTAAAAAAAAGTGATGTTTTGATATCAATTCAAATATCAAGAAATACAGTAAGTGTAACATCATTAACAGAATGTTTGATACTTAATTGATGATACGTCACCGCTTTGACATCCAATTTCGTTCGATGTTTTTCCTGTTGAAGTTGTTCGCCGTTGATTTTTGCTTCAAGGTTTGTTTCACTCAGTTTCTGTATTGAAAAAGAACATGGCACGAACTGTTGTCCATCATACAAGTACAGAATCTCCGTCAACCATTTTACAAGAAGTTGTTCGATGTCGCCTGCCCGAAGATTGATGGTTCTGGTATCTTTCTTCTCAACCGTTGAGACATCAAGAATAATGGACATCATTCCCATTGCGGCTTGTTCGAATGCTTGTGCAAGTGTTTCGCCTGTCGCTTCAATTCCCATGTCGGCAGGATGTTCGAGAATCGTGAAGCCGGGTTTCATCGCTTACAGATTGGGACCAATCGAAAAATAAAATAACAGCGGACCGACACTCACTGGAGAATCGGAAAGGTCGCGGCGGAAGTAAAAACTTTTGCCTGCACCAAACATTGCCGCTCCGATTGGCGTATCGAGCCCGAGTGTGAAACCGAGTCCATGACGGAACGTGCTTAACTTCAACTCCTCCGGCAGAGTGGAGATTGTCCCTAAATCGTACCGCGCGCTGACGTAGGTATCAAATAAAATTCTGAACGGCAATGTGTAACGATATTCAAAACTGCCGATGAATATTTGCCGCCCTCGGCTATCATCCTCCTGCAAACCGAAAAACGAATTATATCCACCAAAACTAAACTGCTCGCTCAATGGCAAAGTTTCATCTGCAAATCCGACACGAACGTGCGGATGAATTGTATGCCGGTTGAAAAATGTATGATACGCACTCCACGAGGCATTGATTTTTGTAAACGACACTTCGCTTCCCAAACTTTTCAGAGCGGTTTCATACGATAACGTCAGCATAATTCCTTCTGTCGGGAAGACAAATTTATTTTCCGTGTCGAGCGTCGTTTGCAACTTCAATCCGACAAAGCGATGGTCTTCCTCATTGTACCCCACACCGGAAATTCCTGAAATACGTTGTTGTTCGGTTCTTATTTCAACCGTCAAATCGCCAAGCCGAGCAAGTTGACTTCCGAACGTGAACGAACCGCCGATTTTTGTCTCACGAAATCTGCCATTCTCGCTTCTTTCCCACGTCACAACGGAGCCTGACGGTTCACTTTTGTAAGTGAAAACATCGCGGGATGTAACATATCCTTTGAAATTGAATGTTAGATATGTGTTGAAAATTCTGTTTGCACGGTATTCGGCTCGTGCAACCCGGTCACGAAAACCATACCGCAACAACAAACTCAAATCTTCACCTGCGCCACGAAAGTTTGCATCACGTAAATCAAGCATTCCCACAATTCCATGTTCGTTATCCGCATGAAGTCCGAAGCGAAGCAACTCGGCGCTACGCTCTTTTACTTTTAGAATGATTCCCGGTTGCTCATTCCTGTACCGTATATCCAACAATATGTATTCATACAAACCTGTGCTTGCGATGTTAATCAAACCTGCATTTGCTTTTTGAATAGAGAATACATCGCCATGCTCCCATGGAAACTCACGGCGAATGATGTAGTCTTTAGAACGCACATTTCCTTCGCACATTACTTCCTGAACAATTCCTTCATTGATTGTAAAATGAATGTTCCCATCGTTCGAGTTCACTTTCACATCAGTTATCCGTGCAAGAGAAAAATTCTTCCGACGATACAACGAAACGACCTTCTCAAGCGTTCGATGGATTGTTTCATAATTCAGAACTCTGCTTTCAAGTTCTTGAATTACTGAACGGATTTCGTCTGAAGTTATGACAACATTGCCGGAAAATTCGACTTGTCGTATCATCGGTTGCGGCTGTAACCTGTACATGATTCTCGTTCCGTCATCATTCTCACTAATTTCAGCCGAAACATCAGCATATTCACCCGATCCTTCCAACTCATGCAAACGATTTTCCACTTGATGCAATTCAAGTATTCCGTCATTTCCATCTGAGAGAAGTTTACGCTTCACATCTTCATTGATAAATTTTCCCTGCACCTCAATGCGAACGTTCTTCAGTGTAGCGTTCGTAGTTGTGTACTCCAAATCTTTTTTTGATTTCAATACATCAAGCAAAGTAGCGATGTATTGTTCCGTAGCGCGTTCACCGGAAGCAATCAACGAATCCAATCCGGTGAAATCATCAACCAACCTCTCCCCTATTTCCGGAACGATGACGACATCGGCAAGTTGAAGTTGTTTCTCGTTCGGTTGTTGCATGATGATGGTCATGATTTGGTCGGCGACTTCCCACGGCGCGGTCATTTGGTCGGCTCGACGCAATCCGCTCGTTGAGTTGACTGCAATAATAATATCACAGCCGACAGAATCTGCAACATCAACGGGAATATTGGAAATCAGACCGCCATCAACGAGCGCCATCGAATCGCGTTCGAGCGGAGTATAAAGCAACGGAACAGTAATGCTCGAACGCATCGCTTCTGCAAGTGAGCCGCGGTCAATAATTGTTCGCTTGCCTTTGATGAGGTCAACTGCTACTGCGCGGAACGGAATTTTCAAATTATCGAATGTGCTATCGGGATGATACAACGCCTGAAGTGTCAGGTTCATAAAATAATTTATGAGTCGTTGACCGCTTGAAAACGACGATGGAATAATCGGTTGAAGTCCATCAAATCGAATCGTTAAGAAACCAACATCATCCGCTCGCTTTTGCCCGACGAACAATTCTGTCCGTTTCGTTCCCTCCGTAAATGAAAGCACTTCGTCCCAATTTGTGTGCGTTGCAATACTTTCCAATTCACTTGTTGAATATCCTGCCGCATACAATCCGCCGATGACACTTCCCATGCTGTTTCCGACAATGAAATCAACCGGGATGTTATGCTTCTCCAACGCGTGCAACACACCGATTTGCGCCAACCCGCGCGCGCCGCCTCCGCTCAACACCAATCCGACTTTTGGACGTTTCACTGAAATAGTTCGTTTGAGTTTCAGTCCATCAAATTCATACTTCACCCTCGGAACATGAAGCGTTGTCTGTGACTGCGCCACGGATATAACCATCCACAGAGCAAGCAATAACGAGATAACACGATATTGTTTAATGAAAGACATTCAGCATAGTTTAATAATTCGGGCAAAAAGTAGAGATTTTCTGACTCAAAAACAATTGAGAATTATTGCAGGCGATTTATTGCATTCTATCCAGTGACAGATTACTCAGCCGTATTGAAATTTTCACACCCAAACTCTCTCCATTACTTCTCTGTACATGAAATAAAGTATTCCACTAACGAAGTATTCTCGAATTGTGAGTGCACATTTTTTTGCTTACCTTTGAGCCATGAAACACGTGATTGCTTCGATATTCTTCATCTTGGTTCTCAGCGCTTTCGTTTCCGCTAACACTCCAAAAGTTCACGTCATTAAGATTGATGGCGCAATCAATCCTGCCTCCGCCGATTATATTTCAGAAAGTATTCAGGATGCTGTCGAAGCAAATGCTGAGTGTCTGATTATTCAACTCAACACGCCGGGTGGTTTGTTAAAATCAACTCGTGTCATCGTTAGTGACTTGCTGAATGCAAAGATTCCTGTCATTGTCTATGTTTCTCCGAGTGGCTCGCAGTCGGCTTCTGCGGGAGTGTTTGTAACACTTGCCGCTCATGTTGCGGTGATGGCTCCGGGAACAAACATCGGCGCGGCGCATCCGGTAACAGTCGGTGAACAGATGGATTCCATCATGTCTGAAAAAGCCACGAACGACGCCGCCGCATTCATCAGAACAATCAGTGAGAAACGACATCGCAACATCGAATGGGCGGAAGATGCAGTGCGAAAGAGTTATTCGATTACGGAAACAGAAGCATTGCAAAAAAATGTTATTGATACAATCGCCGCATCGGTTCGGGAACTTCTTCAAGTCATTGATGGGATTGAAGTCGAACTTCCTTCAGGCAAACATGTTCTCACAATAAAAGATGCTTCCATCGAAACATTCGAAAAATCGTTCAGACAAAAAATCCTTGACCTCCTCAGCGACCCGAACATTGCATACATCCTGATGCTGCTTGGAATGTATGGCTTACTGTTCGAGTTGTACAATCCCGGCTCAATCTTTCCCGGTGTTGTCGGGGCTATTTGCCTTGTGCTTGCTTTTTATTCATTTCATACCTTGCCAATCAATTATGCCGGTATAGCATTGATAATAATTTCTATCGTCCTTTTTATTCTTGAAATAAAAATAATCAGTCACGGCTTACTGACAATCGGGGGAATTGTATCCCTCGCGCTGGGTTCGCTTATGTTGATTGAAACTGATTCAACATTAGAATTTGTCTCAATTTCATGGGAAGTGATACTCGCATCGGTTGTCAGTACAGCGGCATTTTTCCTCTTCGCCATTGGTCTGGGCATCAAAGCACAACGATTAAAACCAACAACCGGCAGTGAAGGGCTTGTCGGGGAACTCGGAGAGGCAATCACAGAGTTATCACCCGAAGGAAACATTCGCGTTCACGGAGAAATCTGGTCGGCATCGAGTATTGAAGGCAAAATAGCAAACGGTTCAAGAGTACAGGTACAAGAAGTAAACGGTTTACATTTAAAAGTAAAATCCCTACGGGTCGTAGACAATTCAATAATAATTTAAAGGTATAACAATGGGCGCATTATCAATTTTTCCAATTATTTTAATTCTTTTCGGAATCATCATCGTTGCAAACGCTGTTCGTATTCTCAACGAATATGAACGCGGAGTCGTGTTTCGCTTAGGACGTATCATGGGTTCGAAAGGACCCGGCATCATTTTCCTTATCCCGATGATTGATAGAATGGTGAAAGTCAGTCTGCGGACAGTTGTGCTTGATGTGCCGCCGCAAGATGTTATCACCAAAGACAACGTTTCAATCAAAGTAAATGCAGTTGTTTATTTCCGCGTCGTCAATCCTGAGAAGGCAATCATTGAAGTCGAAAATTTTCTCTTTGCAACTTCACAACTTTCCCAAACGACATTGCGCAGCATTCTCGGTCAATCGGAACTTGACGATTTGCTTTCGCAACGGGATAAAATTAATATGGAACTTCAAAAAATTATTGATTTGCACACCGAACCGTGGGGAATAAAGGTCTCGAACGTAGAAGTAAAGCAAATTGATTTACCAATCGAAATGCAACGCGCAATGGCAAAGCAAGCAGAAGCAGAGCGAGAGCGACGTGCAAAGAATGTTCATGCTGATGGAGAATTTCAGGCAAGCCAGCGACTTTCTGATGCGGCAAGCATTATGGGACAAAATTCCATTGCATTGCAATTACGGTATTTGCAAACACTCACCGAAATTGCCGCAGATAAAAACTCGACAATTATCTTCCCGCTACCGATTGAAATTCTTGCGCCGTTTCTTAAAGGAGATAAAAAATAAGAGGAGAATATTATGAACATCGGGGTCTTCAAGAAACAATTGTTCGTTGCATTGTTATCGCTTGTTATACTTCTTTTGTTTGCTTCATGTCAGGAAGAAGAACAAGCAACGACACAAAACTCAAGCGTAAAAATCAATATTCCGACTTTGAATATTAATTTTGGTTCGATAGTCTGGGGACAAAATTCTGACCAAACATATATATTCACGAATGATCCTTCTTCCGGTGATAAACTCAAAGGAGTGATTAGAATTTCGGGAAATGGTTTCTACATTGTTTCAGGCGGCGGCGGTTACAGCGTTCTGACGGGACAATCACGCTCCGTGAAAGTACGTTTCTTCCCCGACCGTCGCGGTAATTTTACCGGAACACTATCTATCGAACATAACGCCGGAAATAAAGCCTCGCCGATTAACGTGGCGTTGGCGGGAACTGCACAATAGTGATTGGTCTACGACTCGTAGGAGAGTAGTTAGTAGTGATTCGTGAGTTGTTCTGAGGAAATAATTCACGATTCACTAATTACCAATCACTACTTCATGTCTGTGAGTTGCAGCCCATTCTTTCACATACTTCACGATATCCAACGTTGATGCGCCCGGTGTGAACAACTCTCCAACCCCGAGCTGCTTGAGTTGCTTTTCATCTTCATCAGGAATAATTCCGCCTCCAAAAAGTAAAACGTCTGTCAGTCCTTTTGATTTCATCAGGTTCAACACGCGGGGAAAGATAGTCATGTGTGCGCCGCTAAGAAGACTGATTCCGATTGCATCAACATCTTCTTGTAACGCGGCTTCGACAATCATTTCAGGAGTTTTCCGAAGTCCTGTGTAAATTACTTCCATACCTGCATCACGTAATGCCGCCGCAACGACCTTTGCTCCACGGTCATGCCCGTCAAGACCGGCTTTTGCTACTAACACTCGAATTTTCTTTTCCATATTCAGAGTAATCCTAATTGTTTTTGAAAATCTTGCATAACAAGATAAAACTTGGCAAGCGGAAATCCAACGACGTTGTAGTAGCATCCTTCAATCCGCTCAACGAACACCGCGCCATAATCATCCTGAATTCCGTACGCGCCCGCTTTATCCATCGGCGAACCTGCCTTCACATATTCTTCAATTTCTTCCTGACCAAGTTTCCTGAAAGTAACTTTTGTAATCTCGTGAGATGATGTGTAATTGTTCGAAGGTTTATCAAATAAACAAAACCCGGTATACACGAGATGTGTTTGTCCGCTTAACTTTGAAAGCATAGAAACCGCCTCCTGAAAATCTTTCGGCTTCCCAAGGATTTCTTCACCAAGGACAACAACAGTGTCAGCGCCAACAATGAATGCGTTCGCTGTACCATTCCCGACGAATCGCGCTTTCTCGATTGCAAGTCTCTCAACATTTTCGCTTACGCTTTTTGTTGTATCGAATGTTTCATCCACTCCGCTTTCACGGATTTGAAACTCCAATCCGATTTGCCGAAACAATTGCTGACGACGCTGAGAGGCAGAGGCGAGGATAAGCGGTTTCTTTATGAGCATACTTTTGTTTGAAAACAAAAAGAGCGAAACAACAGTCTCGCTCTTTCATAATTCATCAATAATTCATTACCGGAAAAGTGCTTTGATACTTCCCCACGTTTTTCTTACGCCGGAAACCGAATGGGTTACTGTCACCGGTCCGACATACAACGGGTTCGCTCCATTGGTAAACACAACTTTGATTCGATATTGATACAACGAACTTGTTTTATTCATCGCCGAATAATCAACAAATTCATAAATCGAAAGATTACGCGGTTCAACCGATGCTATCGTTTTATATTCTCCGTCAGTTCCTGAGCGTTTCTCAATTTCAAACCGTGCAACGCTTGATTCATCTTCAGTAATCCATCGAAGCGTTACGTTTGAACCATCGCTTGTGGCTTGAAACGAACCGTCTTTTAGCACATCCGAGAAAGCAGAAACTGAAAGCATGAATACAAAAATTAACACACTGATAGTACGCATAAAACCCACCGTTCGATTGTTGTGTGTGAAGTACTTCATAAACTTTGGTGCGCGAGGCGAGACTTGAACTCGCATGCCCTTTCGGACGCCACCCCCTCAAGATGGTGTGTCTGCCAATTCCACCACTCGCGCGTATTAATGCAAAATTAAAAGTGAAAAGTAAAAAATGAAAATTTTTAACTTCTAATTTTCAACTTTTAACTGCTTCAGTGAGCCCGGTTGGGATCGAACCAACGGCCCTTTGCTTAAAAGGCAAATGCTCTACCACTGAGCTACGGGCTCTACATCAGTTCAGCAAGATAGGCATTTCTGCCTTACAGGTTATTGACCTTTTTGAATTGTTTTTCGTGTTACCTCTCTTGCTCTTATTTTGAACTGTGCAAATATAGCATATTCTCGCTTGATTTACAATTGACCAAATTTTCGAAAAATTAGATGACTGAACCCTTTACTTTTTGTTTAGCTTGAATAGCTATCTTTGTAAGAACATCTCCAAATACTTTTTCTAGAAATATTTTTATGCGGATTGTTAGTGAACTTTTAATTTGAGGTACTATCTCTGTCAATCGAGCTTTAAAATCAGTATTCGACGATACCCACCTTATAACAAACTCGTCCTCTTTATCACAATCTTTTGGCACTAATAATAAAAATGATACTGAATAACTTAGGGTTGCAGGAGGAGAAGCATGAAATGTAAGTGAAATTCCGTTCACTTTAGACGAAATGGGGATTCTGTACATGCTTTTTCTGTCTTCATATCCATTACTTGTCGTTTGAACATCAATACGAATCTGTTGAGGTACTTGATATTTAATAGCCAATTCTTTTAGTTCTTTTAAAAATGATTGAAAGAATAAAGATCCAATCTTGTCCACTTCCTCATGCGAATACCCTCCTTTCGTAACATAAAGACTCTTTATAGTTGAAATCGCCCCATTTGCATCCGGTGCTTTTGCCGCAGAGAAACTCTCCTCCATCATCTTTATTGAATCTATCCCTCTCTCCAAAACAAAATCAATGAACTTCTGATAGTCTCCATTGTCAGCCGCTTCTAAAGTGTCGTAATACGCTTCTCTTTCATCCATCAAAACTAAAACAGGAATTGAGTAAGCCCTGTACGTAAAAGCGGACGCTAACGCACGAGCCACTCTTCCGTTTCCATCTGCGAAAGGATGAATTACGACAAAAGCATAATGTGCAAATGATGCCTGTAAAATTGGGTGAGCAGATTGAAATGCTTCACTGTTCAGTTCATTACAAAACCTGTGCATTTCTGCAGGAGTTAAATCTACGGGTGAATACGAGTGAATTTTTCCGTCCGAACGCATGACATGATTCGGATTAACTTTATATTTTCCTTTTGGAAGAGGTTGCTCCTGAATACCAACGGTAGTATAAACCGGGTAGGTTGCCTGAGGTTTACAAATTTCAGAGTGAAGTGTTCTTATCCATGCTTCTGCAATCGGAGTTCGTTTCGTAGCGAAATCCAAAACATAATCATACGCTTCAAGTTGGGATTGAAACAACGCTTTCACATTTTGACCTTTGCTTTCAAGGAGCGATTCCCACATTGCCGCTTGTGTTGCAACCGTAAAAGTAAATCCCCTGTCAACTTCATACAATCCTTCAATTGCACCCGTATCAATCGCCGCCGCTCGTTTGACAATCTCTTGCGCACGGCCCAACATCTCGGCTGATATTTCATCCTTTCTTTTTAGAATAGTCGAATATTTTTCCCACCGCTCATTATTCACAAAACAGGTAGCCCATTCATTGAAAGAAGGAAATGATTTGTACGAGGCATCTGCTTGGCGTATTTTTGAATCATCAAACATAAACCCTTGCTTGTTTACTTCAGAATAATTGGTCATTCTCACATCAAAGTATATCAATAAAAAGAGTATTTTTCAACCGGAATGAATGTACTATATTCACTCTCAACAACCAAGACAACCTTGTCTATTCCTCCTTCATTTGATATATTTCGCCGTAGAATTTGAGTATTAAGTACAAAGTAGTTGAGACAAAGACTCTTTTCTACTTTTGCACCACAAATCGAAATCATTGTGAACTTCAAATAAAGCCAACTTTTTAACTGTAAACAGGAAACCGAAAACTGTAAACTATCAACCGTCAACAAATCAATTGAAAACCTTCACCCTCAAAAAATCGACAGAACTCCACGTCATCACGCCGCATCGTTTTCTTATTGATTACAAGAACGAGTTGAATGTGTCGCAATACGAGGCGGTTACTTCCGTGAATGGTCCGCATCTGATAATTGCAGGTGCTGGGACAGGAAAAACACGAACAATTGTTTACCGTGTTGCATATTTGGTGGAACTTGGAGTGAATCCGAAACACATTTTGCTTCTTACATTTACACGGAAAGCCGCACAGGAAATGCTTCGTCGCGCCTCCATTTTACTTGATGACCGATGCGAAAATGTCAGCGGCGGGACATTTCATGCGTATGCAAATTCTGTTTTGAGAAAATACGGCTCGCTCCTCGGCTACGATAGTAATTTCACCATTCTCGACCAACGAGATGCTGAAGATGTCATCAACCTCATACGTACAAGATTGAAACTCGACACCAAACAAAGACGTTTCCCGAAGAAAGAAACTCTGTACGATTTGTACAGTCGTTCGGTCAACATGATGCAACCTCTCGGCGATTTACTTGTCAATGATTATCCACATTACAAAGAACTCGAAGAAGAAATTGGAAACGTTTGTAAGGCGTATGTGTTGTATAAGAAATCTCACAATCTCATGGACTACGATGATTTACTCATCAATCTTTTGCAACTCCTGAACACGCAGGAAAGCGTCAAACAAATTCTTGCCGACCAATGCAAATACATTATGGTTGATGAATTTCAGGACACGAACAAACTCCAATCGGAAATTGTCAAATCACTTGCATCGAAGTACAATAATCTCATGGTCGTGGGTGATGATTCACAGGCAATCTACGCGTTCCGCGGCGCGACCATTCGGAACATCCTCGACTTTCCCGAACAGATTACCGATTGTAAAATCATCAAACTCGAAGAAAACTATCGAAGCACTCAGCCAATCTTAAACGTCGCCAACGCAATCTTACAAGCAGGAATTGAGTAACTATGAAACTGAATAATCTCAAAAATATAGTTGTAATTTTTAACTTTTTACTTTTAACTTTCATTCTGACCGGTTGCCCCCCGAAAGAAATCAAACGCGAAGAAACAACACAGCCACCTCCACCTCCTCCATTGACAAAAAAGCCATTGGTACAAGAACTGACATTTCGCACAGCAAGTTTTGATTTGAAAACATTATCAAAAAAAATCGAACGAAAAGATGTTGTGAAAACTGCCGCGCTTCTCAAGAAAGAAAAAGTGGACATCGTCGCTGTTCAACAAGTCGTTCGTTATCCGGAAATAAAAGATAGAACAGATACGTTTGAAGAACTCGCGAAAGAAATGGGAATGTATAAAGCATTCGGAGAAAACATCACACTCTCCGGTCGGCAAACGGGCAATGCGTTATTTAGCAGTTACCCGATTCGCTCGCACGATAACATCACATACTCTGGATTGAAGTCTTATAATTTCGAATCTGCGCTCATTGGCATCATTGATTTGGGAATCAGCAATGTTATCACCGTTTGCACACGTATCCCCGACAAAGCATCTGAGGCAGACGAAGCACGTTGTCTGAATTCACTCATGGTTTCAAAGCGAAGCCTTGATGATGCGCCAATGTTGCTTTTCGGAAACATCACCAAGCCGAAACAATTCGAGAAAATTGTTGACGTCACCGAACCGTTCGAGTACAACATCGTCACACACGAACAAAAAAGCGAAACTCAGAAATTTCCATTTTGGTATTCATCAGGCGAAATTCATCTCCTTCAATCGTATGTGCGTGAGTCTGAACTTGGATTGATACTAATTGCAGAGTTTCAACTTATTAGTAAACCCACACCTTAACAAATTGTTGATTTTCTAGAAATAAATAGATACATTTTTCAAGAATTTTAGTGCGACACTTGGAACCAGAATTCATTACAATAGATCAAGAAATAATGGACGGACTTCCGGTACTTAACGGTACACGTTTTCCGGTTTACATTATTATTGAAATGTTTGAGGAAGGTTTTTCTTTTGATGATATCAAAGAAGAATTTCCATTTCTTACAACCGAACAAATTAAAGCCGCAATACATTTTGCGGCGCAACTTGTCACCTAACCAAATCTTGCAAAAAGAATTACATTGAATTCAATCATACAACAATTCTAGCCCAATAATCCATAACTCCAGTACTCCATAAATCCAGTACCTCTCACTATGAAGTAATTCACAAGTAAAGTGCGTCACAAATACTCCAAACTCCTCTACACAAATAAACCGGGCGGTTCGCTCCCGCAACTCGTCGTTGCGGAGAACGAAAACCTCCAATCGCGCTTCGTTGTGCAGAAAGTTCTTGAACTGAGAGAAAACGGCTTGTCATTGAAAGACATTGCCATTTTATTTCGCTCCTCCTTCCTTTCATTCGATTTGGAAATCGAACTCACCAAAGCCGGAATCGCGTTTCAAAAGTTCGGCGGATTCAAGTTCATCGAAACAGCGCACATCAAAGATATTATCGCCTACTTGCGTGTGCTTGATAATCCCCGCGATGTTGTCGCTTGGAATCGCATTCTCATGTTGGTTGATGGCGTCGGTCCCCGTACTGCAGAGCGTGTTATTGACGATATCATCACAAGAAAACTTCCTTCAAACTCCTCCGACTTTTGGGAACACTATCAAGGATATCCCGAAAATGTCAGAACACTCTTCAGCACCTTCAAAAAACTTCTCTCGGAAAAGAATTCACCATCGGAACGAGTTGCAGGAATCATCAATTACTATCATCCCATCTTCAAAAATCATTATGATGATTTCATCAAACGTGGAAAAGACCTTGAGATGTTCGAGCAAATCGCCGCCCGATATTCTGACACGAGTGCACTCCTCACCGATTTAGCGCTCGAACCGCCAACCGAAAGCATTTACGACATGAGCGCGCCCACGCCCGATGACGAACTCCTCACGCTCTCAACCATTCACAGCGCAAAAGGACTCGAATGGAACTCCGTCTTCATCATCTATGCTCTCGATGGACGCTTCCCTTCCATCCATTCGGCAAACAATCCCGAAGAACTTGAAGAAGAACGCCGACTTATGTATGTTGCATGCACACGTGCGAAAGAAAATCTCATCATCACTTATCCAATCAATATTTATGAACGGGAAACAGGAGTCATCCTCTCCAAACCTTCCCGCTTCCTCGAAGGATTGGATGAGAAACTTTTAGAACCCTGGGTCATTAATGAATGATTTCGGATTTCGGATTGGAGATTTCGGATTTATTCTTTTATAATAGGTCAAAGATAACTGGTTACGGGTTACAAACAAATGACTGATGACTAATGACTAATGACCAATGACTATTGACCAATAATCAAAAACGAATAACAGATAACCAATAACTATTTTTCATTTTGCTTTGATATGAACATCCACAAACTACCAACAAACAAAGACGAGATTACAATAACACTCTCAAAAGACCAGTACAAAGCATTGCTGAAAACAGTCTTTCTCGGAGAGTGGCTTGTCAACAGCCACGCGGCAACTGATGAGGAAATGGAACAAGATGTTGAAGATATCGAGCAACAAGTGTATAGTTACGCTGCTCTCGCCGGACAAACGAAGTGGATTGAATTTGATGAATCTCTCCTGAGCTTCTTTCCTACGTTTGATATGGATACGGAGTTGAGGGACTTTATTGATGAATACAACATCCAAAACTTCTGGGATATGTTAATTGATAACCTTGCAACCCGGGATTTACTTGAACAGTTTGGTGAAGAAAAGATTAACGCGATGTCTAAAATTGAATTTTCAAAAAAACATTTTGATTTAGCGAAACAATACGACGATGAATTTGTCGAACACAACCTCGACCGACTCAGAATTGTAAAACAATAACTCGTACTGACTACTGATTACTGATTTACTTTTTCCATTTTTAATTTTTAATTTCTAATTTTGCATTGATTATGCGCATCTGGGATCTACCACCGAAAATGCTTTGCCGCCAACACTTGCTTGGCGAGCATCGCGAACTCCATGCTGTCTGGACAATCATCACAAAAAATAAAAAAGGATATGCCGACCATCCCGAAACACTACGATGGATTGGAAAAACAAAAGCGCTCTTCAACCGGCACGAAGCGTTGGTGAAAGAGATGAAACGTCGCGGCTACCTCCACCGCACTCCGCTCGATAGCAAATTAGCAACGGGAGAAGCAATCCAACGCACGTTCGTTCATTCGACGATGGAACAGAAACGAATCCTGAAAGAAAAAAAATGTAAATGTAACGTGTGAGACTGCAAACTCATAAGAAAAGGAACGAACCCCAAAAAAGATGAATTGATTATTTTAACCCGACAATCTTATTCAAGACCATTACAAGCGATTTGACAAAATGAACTAATACGTTAATTATCCAACATAGAAAAAATATGCTCCGCAAACGTAATTCATCTTCCCAGCCCAAAATACAACCAACCCTCTTCAAAATTTAGTCTCAACTTCGTGACCTTGGCGGTCAAAGGTTCTACAAAAAACTCCGCAATACCAAAATCCACTCAAAACTACCAAAATACAGGCATTTCCACAAAATAACCCAACTTCACTGGACATACAATCAACTTGGCGAGGCATACAATCGACTTCGCGAGACGAACAATCGACTTGGCGAGGCGTACAATCGACTTGGCGAGGCGTACAATCGACTTGGCGAGACGTACAATTGACTTGGCAAAGCATACAATCGACTTAGCCAGACATACAATCGACTTGGCGAGGCATACAATCGACTTCGCTAGACGTACAATCGACTTGGCGAGACGTACAATCGACTTGGCAAGACAAACAATCGACTTGGCGAGACGTACAATCGACTTAGCGAGACATACAATCGACTTGGCGAGGCATACAATTGACTTGGCAAAGCATACAATCGACTTCGCCAGACATACAATCGACTTGGCGAGACACACAATCGAAACCGCCAGTATAGTCTGCTATATTAGCTGCACCGGTTCAAAAACTCCGCCCACTCCAATCCATAGAAATAATCAACTTCCTCTGATAAAAGGCTATCTAAAAAGTCTTTATACTTGTCATTCCCGTGCCAACGGGAATCCGGAATCGTCGAAAGTGACATGGATTCCTGCTCTCGTATGAATGACACCCAAGGAGTTCGCACCTTTGAAACAGCCCCTCAACGGAATTCAGAACTAAACATGCTCCCTTGTTGAAGAACTAGTCCCGAATTTATTTCGGGATGGAACAAGGGAGATATCCCTCAACGTTAATAGTAATCATGAACCCTGAACAACTGTAAAAAGTATTCCCCCTTTGAAGGGGGACCAAGGGGGATGTTTCTCGAAATGAATTTAAAACCTGAAACACCCCATCACTACCAAAACCAAATTTGATTGACAAAATGAATGATGTATATTTACATGAAATGAAATAAGTAACTAATAAACGAGACTAATTAATAAATGAAACCACAATGAAATCAATTTTCTCTCTCATTATTGTAGTACTTCTCACCTGCTCGATTTCAGCACAAGACAATATTGCTCAAAATGAATCTGCTAATAAGAATATTTTTACTGTTAATAATCTAGTCGCAACTCACAAGGAAGCATCACCTATATATAAACGCCAAACTTATCATGTCATTAACGCGGATAACACACCTAATCTTGATTCAATTAATAATGAACGAAATAATAAAAGAAGTTATTTTGGCATTGTTAGTTTAGGACTAATGTCAGGTCCAATGATTGATGGTAGTGCAAAAAGTATTTTCTCCATCAAAACAATTCATGGACTTCAAGAAAACGATTACCTCGCTATAGGTGTTGGTTTTGGTGTGGAACGCTATCCGAATATCACAATGATTCCAACTTTTTTTGATATACGAACATACTTTTTATCTGGTGATGTTGGTCCTCTTATCTTTTTGGATGTTGGTTACTCTTCTACTGCTGACAAAAAAGGTGACATACAATCTGGCGGAATGATGTTACATCTTGGAACTGGATTAAGAGTTTCCATCTACAACACAATATCTATTGTAGTTGATATTGGATACAAGAACCAAAAAACTGAAGTAATCTCCCCTTATACAACTTCAAACCTAACTTATGATTTATTTACAACAAGTATTGGCGTTGCCTTTTGAAGATTTCTTCACGTTGCTACGCCAGCGTAGGAATACCAAAATAGACGTTCCGCGTCGCACATCAAATAGTTGCGTTACTTACTCTGCTGTCATGTCTACACCATGGCAGTACGGCAAAGAGTATCATGAAAGCGCTTCATAATTACCAAGAGCAAATTTGATTGACAAAACGAATGATGTATATTTACGGGAAATAAAACGGAACCAATATTACTTTACGACAAACTCTATTCAGAAGACAGAACTAAATCACCCAGTAAATAATGTATGATAATAACCGCTATTCACTTCATCGTAAACCTGCGCATTCCTGCGCTATGTGTTTTGGATTTGCCTACTTTGGGATGCACAGATAGCGTATATTTAATTGTTAGCGGCAACCATTCGGAGACAGTGCAACGATGAACCGACCTATCAAACTTTGACAGTATGAAACGAATTAACATTTTAATCATAATTTCTTTTTTGACTGTCTGTTTCGGCTGCCGGCAACAACACAACTATGCCTTTCAAACAATTTCGCCATCTGACTTGAAATCTGACTTAAAATCTCTTTACGGAAAGTTAGACACTGCTCACTACAATTTGTATCACTTACACACTAAAGCAGAATTTGACTTGGTTTACCAAAACATTTATAACAGTATAGACAATCCATTGAACGCTGTGGAGTTTTATTTCCGACTGCTTCCGCTTTTCAACCTGTTACAGGACGCACATTCAATGCTTGGATTTCCGTTTTCTTATAGCAAAGAATTTTCAAAACAGGGTGGTTTATTCATTCCATTAAAAGTGTTTATTAAGGACAATAAAATTTATGCTTCCGAAAATCTATCATCCACTCCTTTCCCTTTGTATTCCGAAATAATTTCTGTCAATGGAGTATCGGCAACAGAAATAGTAAACACTTTGCATTTGATGATTAACAGGGAACTGCAAGAAAGCGAAAGTGATTATATGGCTTTCTTCTTTCATCGCATACTGTATCCTGTTTACGGTTTCGACAAAACATTTACTCTTGAACTTAGAACTCCAGACAATTTGCCAAAGCAAGTTGAACTTTTGGGAATAGCATTAGACAGCTTTCCGCAAAATAATCAACCTTATTTTACTTCAAAGTATCTTGACAATTCAACTGTTGTAATAGATATAAATGCCTGTGAGGACAAAGAGCAGTTTGCTGTTTTCTGCGACACAGTTTTCAAATCAATCAATGACAAAAAAATAAAATCGCTTGTTATTGATTTAAGAGATAATCCGGGTGGCTCAACATTTCATGGTGACACATTGCTTGCGTATCTCACTACAAATAAATTTACTCAATATGCAAAACGGAGTGTTAAGTATTCTCCTTATTCAACTCCAAAATCCGATACAGTTTATACGCAAACATTTTCGGACAATCTTGAACAATCACACACCAACTCAAATATTTTTAAAGGCAATGTTTATATGCTTGTGAACCGAAATACTTTTTCTTCAGCTAGTGTAATGGCTGCCACATTTCAGTGTTATAATTTGGGAACTCTCATTGGACAAGAAACAGGCGGCACTCAATTTTTTTTTGACGAACCAATTGAATTTAAGTTATCAAATAGCGGATTGAGATTTCTTGTAGCCAATCAGGTAAACTATTGTCCGTGCGGAACAGATTGGAACAAAGGAATTATCCCTGATAAAATCGTAGCAATTAGCATAACCGACAAAGCAAAAGGGATTGACACAGAAATGGAATTTGCCAAGACACTGATAAACCAAAATGACAATCAATAGTATTCAGACGAGAAGTATGGCAGCCGCTAACAAGGGCTTAGCGATAGCGGGCGGACAGTGGTTCTTCTCGTTGCTACGCTCCTGCGTAGCAATGCCAAAACAGACGCTCCGCGTCCTGCAATCCGTAGTTGCCGTTAACATTGGGTTTACAATAGTATCGGTGTCGTATCTTGTATAAACACGAGTGCAAATAATCCTAGCCATCGCACCCCAAAAAACGTTAACCGCTCAACAACTTGAAACATTCACCAACACACACAGTATGTTGATGCAGATATAATAGATTGAAACAAACGAATATATTTTAAACAGCAATAGTACAGTTCTATGAAATACCCACGTAAATTATCTTCCGGTGCTAATAACACTGTCATCGTATTAAGTGAAACAGAGGTAGGGAAATTATTCCTTGGCGACACCCGTTCTGAGATTGGGAGCGAAGCAGAGAAAATGCAATTTGCTAACAGCATCAATAATCTGGTTGTAAAATTTATCCGGTTGGATTTTAATGAATCACTACAAGCAGAAATGTTGGTCATGGAACGCCTCTACCCTCTGGATTTCAGGTCGTATGAAGTAGAGATACGGGAACTGTGGCTCGAGGTCTTTGAAAATGATTTACAGGAATTGCATCGTGCAGGATTTGTTCACCGTGATTTACAAAGACCTTCAAACATAAGCGGACTGCCATTCGATAATATTTTACTCACTCAACAAGGATTACGATTGATTGATGTAGGCATCTCGGCGCTTCAGAAACAAGTAGGCGATAAAATATTCAATAAATATGTTGAAATCGAAAATAAAGAAATTGCTGAATTCAGAACATATTTTCTAAACAGATAGGTGGCTGGCTTCCTCTCAGTGCATCAGAGATACTTGCTTCCTGATAACAACCCTCCGGTACATCACACTGAACAACAAAATCCCGTTCATCAAAAATACATTCAAAAGAAAGTACAAATACAACTGATTGAAAAGCGAGCAAACACCCAACAACGTCAACTCCGTCCCGAATCCCAACAATCCTGAGAGTCGCAACCCGAATTTATCGCAGTACCATCGTTGGAGTTCCTCATTAGAGGAAATATTTCCTCTACACCACGCATCCAACTTGTACATGAGTCGGTCCTGCCACCCGTAAATCAAAACAAAGAGTTGTTGTAACCGAAACGCAATTTGGTCTCCCCTTCTGTCTTCCTCGGTAATTTCCTCAGTGATACGATTCAGTTTGTATCGCTCTTCGAGATGGAGAAACGAAACCTGATAAAAGACGTGGTAAGAAACTCTCAGCGTAATTCCCGCAAGCGAAAGCAAACCCAAGAGAATCGTGCCTAACGATGGCTCGCTCCGATACACAACAAATGTAATTGCAGAAAAGATTGCCACATCAACAACAAAATCACCGATGGAATCGAGGAAGCGACCACGCCGTGAATACATTTGTTTTGCACGTGCAAGTTGTCCGTCAGCATCATCAATAATATCTTTCGCCACAACGAGCAAGCCGGCATTCGCAATGGCAGTCGGTGTATTGAATGTGTAAGTATATGCTGAGGCAAACCCAACAACAATCGCAAGCAGAGTAACTTGATTTGGAGTGATTGCGGTAGGATAAATCAACCAGACAAACATCGCGGCAAGCGGTCTCAGCAGATAAATGTTGATGAGTTCATCAGCGTAGTATTTGTCTGACTTGAGTGTCTCTCTGAAAAACTGTATTGGACTTGGACGGTTCATTTTCTGTTCATTTGTTGAGTGCATGGGAGAATTATTATTCGCCCCAGCACTCTACACCCTGCGCCCACGCGTTCATCGTCTTCGCATGAATGTTGAAAGTAAAAAGAAGTACACATTCCCTACTAAGGTGACTCCGTAAAGGAACACATAAATATTTCCGAACAGCGCGGCAACAATGAGCAATGTTCTGTTTGTCGTCGGTCCGAGCCAACTCCAAAACCTGACTGAAGTTTGAGTTTCGGGTTTTGAGGTTTGAGTGTTTCGTTGGAGTTTCAGGTACATCAAATATAACGTCAGGGTAAGTCGTTTCACAGGTGAAATACTTGGAACTTCTAATTGAGCAGAATACTTTTCAATTTCTTTCCCTGTTACCCCAGTCTCCCCTTTCGCATATGCAATATAAGCGCTTTGAACTTCATCAAACTTGATTGCATGAATGGCACTACTGATTCCAGCGGCGATAACAAGCAACCATTGAGGATTCCCTTGCGCTTCCAAACCGAAGCCGATTCCAAGAAAAATTGCCACGCTTGAAATGTAATCAGCAACTCCATCAACAACTCGGCCAAGCGGTGTTCCGCTTTTGTTGATACGTGCAAGTTGTCCGTCTGCGCAATCTAAGATGTTGGCGAGCGCGTACCAAATCGCTCCCAGCATTAACGCCGTCGGTACTCCAGTCGAAAAATAATATGCAGCGATAAGTCCTGCAACGAGAGATAGTACCGTTACCTGATTCGGAGTGATTGGAGTTTTAGAAAGCGGAACAACAAGCAAGTACGCAAGTGTGCGATAGAACATCAAATCGAACAACTCTTCCGCCTCCGGCATTTTCAAAGAACGACGATACGTTTCTAACATGTGTGATTTTAGAGTTACTTTTTGGAAGAGATGTAATGTAGTTTCAAATTATTATTACCACGAAGTACACGAAGGGAACACAAAGTGGCACAAAGATGATTGAGTAGTTTATGATTGTCTTAAAATATTCGCTCTGTTTTGTACCAGTGTTCCGTTACATCAAGCCAGAAAAATAAGCCCCGCCACTTTCCAAATGGCTTATAGAATTTCTCAATCGTTTTGTCAGAAACTCTCCGTCCGTTCCGATGCTTCTCGAAGAATTGCTTGTTGCACCAACTGTCAATCGCGAGGTAATCGTAATGACCAAGCAGTTTGAGAATATTTCCCGCCGCGTACGGTCCGATTCCTTTGACAGAACGAACTTCATCAAACAAGTCCTTTGTCGGGAGGTGTGTCGTTCTCCAACTCTCCAAATCAATTTCATTTTTAGTAACTCGGTTCGCCAGTTCGAGTAAATACGGAGCGCGGTAACCGACACGAATTTCCTTCCTTAAATATTTTTCTGAACAATCAGCAATCGCCTCCGGTTTTGGAAAAGAATAACTGGAAACTCTACGAGCCGTAGGCTGAAGACTGAAAACCTCTGTGCCGAGTTTCTCACATAAATTCTGTACCATTATCTTCGTCAACGCCCAACTGCAATTTGTTGTGAAGAGCATTTTTACAACGTCTTCCCACACAGTTGGAGCGCGCATCAACCTTCCCGCACCAAATGTAAGTACCCATTGAAACGGCTTGTACTTCGTTACTTCAGAATAAAAATCAGAATAGTCTTCATCAAGCCGCAGGCACGCTTGTATTTGATTTGTCAATTCTCTTTTCTCATTGGAAGCACAATCTTTTTCCGTTATGATGGTAAGCCGTTTTTCTTTCTTTGCAATCTTTATTGTTGCAGGAAGTATCTTTCCGGAGAGCATCTCGAAGCATCGGGAAAACTGATTGCCATCGTTCTGAACTTCAAACGGCGGCAAATCACTCCATCCATGGCTTTGAATCGTACTCTTGAGATTGAAATCAGACGGAACGGAAAACGAAAACGTCATTCGTCTTCGCGGGTGTTGGTAAGTTTGGCGAGTAATTTTCTGTTGGTCGGATATGATTCCATCGCCTTAAGCATGTTCAACATCGCTTCTTTCGGTTTCATACGATGTAATGCCCGACGTAATGCCTGATGTTTCCCGGTGTCTCTTCCAAAGAGAAGTTCTTCACGCCGTGTTCCCGATTCAGGAATGTTAATCGCCGGGAAGATACGTTCGTTTGCCAAATCACGGTCAAGTACAACTTCCATGTTTCCCGTCCCCTTAAACTCCTGAAATATCAATTCATCCATTCTCGAATTTGTTTCGATGAGTGCAGTTGCAACGATTGTAAGTGAACCGCCTCCTTCAAGCGCACGTGCCGCACCGAATATTCGTTTTGGAATTTCAAGCGCACGCGCATCTATTCCTCCCGATAATGTTCTTCCGCTACTTTGCTGAACGAGATTAAATGCTCTTCCTAACCGTGTCAACGAATCGAGCAGAATGACAACGTCTTTGCCCACCTCGACTTTTCGCTTTGCATATTCAAGGACAAACCTCGAAAGCCGAGCATGACTTTCTCTCTCGCTATCGTTCGAACTTGCAAATACTTCTCCCTTGATGCTTCGTCGCATGTCGGTCACTTCCTCAGGCCGTTCATCAACGAGGAGGACAATCAGATGAACTTCTGGATGATTAATACTGATTGCATTTGCCATCTGTTGCATTAAAATTGTTTTCCCTGTCTTCGGCGGAGCGACAATCAGCGCTCGTTGTCCTTTTCCTACCGGACAAAACAAATCCATGATTCGCATCGAGACTTCAGTAGGCGTAGTTGAAAGTGTTAATCTCTGGTTCGGGTCAATTGCAGTTCGGCGGGGCAATTCATCAACATGCATCCACTCCATCGGGTCTTTGCCGTTGATTTTCAAAACACGTGCGACTTCCGGTCCTCCTCTTCCTTGCCGGCGCACAAGACATTCGAGCATTGAACCGGGACGTAAATCCATTTGGTCAATCATCCGGAAATTGATGTGCGGGTCTGTCTCTTTCGGTTGCATTTCTATAGAAATCTGACGAAGGAATCCTCCGTGTCGCTGGTCTATTTCAAGCACACCCGAAGCCACGGCTTGTGCAAATGTTAAGTTTGGTTTTTTATGTTGGGTAAATGTTTCTGTTCTCATTTTGTATTGATAAAATTTTTGTATCTTTGCCTCACCTTATTCTGAAATTTGTTATGAAATCCTTTGACATTCAAATACTTTTCCTTCGACTTGCACTCGGTGCATTGTTCCTCAGCATCGGCATTGATAAAATCAATAGCGGGTGGTTGTCCAATTCCGAAGATTTAGTCTCCTCGTTAACAAAGTACAAGGAAACTGCCTCGGGATTTCATTTGAATTACTTAGATGTTGTTGCTCTTCCTTATCCTGATATTTGGTCAAAACTTATTGCGCTCGGTGAAGCGGCAATCGGTGCGTCACTTCTTCTCGGTTTACTTGCACGATTTTCTTCTCTTGTCGGAATATTCTTAGTTGTAAACCTTCACGCCGCGAATGGAAATTTATATTCTTTGAGTTTCTTTCAAAGTCCATGGGCAGCGCTTGTAATAATTTGTTTCCTGATGTTGTTTCTTGCTCGTTCCGGTCGCATCACCGGGCTTGATTATTATCTTGCAAAGTCAAGTCCGAAGAGCTTCTTTTGGTAACTCATAACCTTGCGAAGGTTTTTCGTTCGTATTTGAGATTAACCTTCGCAAGGTTAATTCCTTTTCCACGTCGTCCCATCTTTCTTATCTTCAAGACTAATTCCAATGTTCTGAAGTCCATCACGTATTTTATCTGAAAGCGACCAAAGTTTTTGATTGCGCACTTCTGCTCTCACATCAATCAATAGTTGCATTAATTCTTTTGTTTGATTCCCTTCGCCTGACTGTGTTTCTACATCATTTGGAATAATTCCCAAAACCTGACCGCCAAGTTCATTGAATAAATCATCAACTGACTGCAAAGTTTCTTTTGATAATTCATTCTTCGACAGACCGACATTCACTTCACGGCTCAACTCAAACAACACTGCGATTGCCTGTGCAGTGTTGAAGTCGTCGTTCATAGCATTTGAAAAATCAGAATAGAACTTAAAATACTTGCTCGGTTCGGGGTTTGAGGTTTGTGGTTTGAGATTATTCAAACCATCCCTAACGAGTTTGACTGTATTAATTAATTTTTGATATCCCTTCTCTGCTCCGGCAATCGCTTCTTCACTAAAATCGAGCGTGCTTCTGTAGTGACTCTGCAAAATGAAAAAACGAATGACGAGCGGATTGTATTTCTTGAACAAATCTTTCAGCAACGTAAAATTGCCAAGCGACTTGCTCATCTTCTGTCCGTTCACCGTGATTAGATTGTTGTGAATCCAATACTTTACAAACGGTTTTCCTGTCAGACATTCGCTCTGAGCAATCTCGCACTCGTGATGTGGAAATTGGTTGTCCATTCCGCCCCCGTGAATATCAAACGTCTCACCCAAATATTTCATGGACATTGCTGAACACTCGACATGCCACCCGGGGAAACCTAATCCCCACGGACTTGTCCACTGCATAATGTGTTCCGGCTCAGCACGTTTCCATAAAGCAAAATCATTCGGATGTTTCTTTTCCGATTTAACGTCAACACGGGTTCCGCTTTCCATTTCATCGGTATTACGTCCTGAAAGTTTTCCATACTCTTTATCTTTCGAGACATCAAAATAGACAGAGCCATTCACTTCATAAGCAAATCCTTTTTCGATCAATTGTTGTACGATTTCAATTTGCTCAGTGATATGTCCCGTCGCTCTCGGAGAAATATCCGGTCGTTGAACGCCAAGTGCATCCATGTCTTCGAAATAACTTCGAGTATATTCCTCTGCGATTTGCATCGGATGCTTCTGCTCAAGTTTTCCCTGTTTGATGAGACGGTCTTCGCCTTCATTCGTTTCACCAAGTAAATGTCCGACATCGGTGATGTTCTGAACATAAGTTACTTTATATCCAACGTAGCGTAAGTATCTGATGATTGTATCGAACGAAACATAACTTTTCCCATGTCCAAGATGCGAATGACCATACACGGTCGGTCCGCACACGTACATGCGAACAAAACCTTCGGTGAGCGGTTTGAATTCTTCTTTGCGACGGGTAAGGGTGTTGTAGAATTGAAGCGGCATGTTGTTTATGAAATGACCCGTGATTTGATTTCTAAAATCTTTGTTAAGGATTTATCGTTTGTCACCAATTCAGCATTTGAGAAAAATGCAGTTGCTGAAATTATTGCATCCGGTAATTTTAATTTGTACTTCTTTCTAAAGAATATTGATTGTTCTTTTATCTGAGGTGAAAGATTTACAATCCGGATATTTTCGAGAAATTTCCTGATAGAGTTTTCCTCTGTATCAGTCATATTGGGATACGAAAGCAATTCTAACTCAGTCACAAATGAAACGAAATATTCTCCCTCGCGAATTTCCCTATTGGATATTTTCCCTCCAAGCAGATACAAAACGATATTCGTATCGAGCAAATATTTATTGCCATTCATTCCGAATCTCTTTTTGATATTTCAAAGGGTCCACAGATAATTTCAACACACCGAAGTAATTACCAAGTTTTTTCTTGCTCATCATTTTCTTGTCTTCCGCATTTATCGAAGTAGCTAATTTATTCCATAGATCTATCGGAATAATAACTTCCTTTGGTTTCCCTTTTGCATCAACAACATATTTAACATTATCTGACATATCAATCCTTATTTTAATGTTATCTTATTTCTTCCAATCTTCTTCCTTTGCTTTCTCCAACGATGTCAATCCATATTGACTGAGAATGTACGCATAGTCAAAAGCAATTTCCCGGAGACGTTCGTATCGTCCGGAGGAACCGCCGTGACCTGCCCCCATATTCACTTTCAATAAAACCGTGTTGTTATCCGTTTTTAGTTCACGCAACTTGGCGACCCACTTTGCCCCTTCCCAATAATTTACTCGCGGGTCGTTGAATCCAACCTTTGCTAAAATATTCGGATAATTCTGTGCCGATACATTTGTGTACGGGCAATATGTTTTCATATACTCGTACGATTCTTTTTCTTTCGGATTACCCCATTCGAGAAATTCCTGCGCGGTGTACATCAATCCTTCATCAAGCATGGTGTTGATGACATCCACAAACGGAACGCTCGCTATCACTGCTTTGAATAAATCGGGTCGCATGTTTGTCACTGCGCCCATCAACAAACCGCCCGCGCTTCCGCCGGAGATTGTTAACTTTTCTTTGCTTGTGTACTTATTGTTGATGAGGTGTTCGGCACAGGCGATAAAATCGGTAAACGTATTTTTCTTTTTCAATAATTTTCCGTTGTCGTACCATTCACGTCCCATGTCTCCGCCGCCGCGAATATGTGCAAGGGCAACAACAACTCCACGGTCAAGATAACTCAATCGAGCCGTACTGAACGTCGGTTGCGTTGATGAACCATACGAGCCGTACCCTGTTAAATGAAGCGGCGCTGTTCCATCGAACTTCACCCCCATTTTATACACAAGCGAAATCGGAATCATTGTGCCATCCTCTGCTTTTGCAAAAATTCTTTCCGACTGATACTGCGAAGCATCATACCCGCCAAGAACTTCCTGTTGCTTCACAAGAACCCGCTCTTTTGTGTCAAGGTTGTAATCATAAATCGAAGCAGGCGTGACGAGCGATTGATAACTGTAACGAAAAACATTTGTGTTAAATACTCTGTTCACATTGCCGAATGCTGTGTACACAGGTTCAGGATACTCAATGTAGTGAGTCGCGTTTGTTCGCAAATCGGTGACGCGCATTTTCTGCAGACCTTGTTCCCTCTCATATACAACCATGTGGTTGGCAAAGAAATCCGTTCCTTCTAAGGTAACATCTTTCCGGTACGGAAGAACTTCAGTCCAATTTTGTTCACTTGGGTCAGAAACAGGCGCTTTCATCAGGCGGAAAGTTTTAGCATCCTTATTTGTTCTGATGTAAAAATGGTCGCCGTGATGGTCAACCGAATACTCAAACTCAGGACGGCGAGGAGCAATCAACTTAAATTGTTCATCCGGATTTCCCGCCGAAATGTATCGCCATTCATCGGAGTTACTTGCCGATGAACCGATAAAAATATATTGGTCGCTTCGTGTTCGTCCCACACCAACCGTGTAGAGTGCATCAGGTTCTTCAAACACAACTTTGTCATATTTCACATCTTCCCCGAACGTGTGACGATAGACGCGGTATGGTCGCTTCGCTGTATCCTCAACGGTGTAAAACAATGTCTGATTATCCATCGCCCACACAACTGATTGTGTGTTCGGAATCTGTTCTCGCATGATGTCCCCATCATCCATGTTCATAATTTGTAGAATATAATTTTCCGAACCATTGGTATCTACTGAGAATGCAAGCCATTCCTCATCGGGACTAATATCCATCGCAGCGATTCTATAAAAACGATAGCCCTTCGAAAGTTCGTTCTGGTCGAGGTAAATTTCTTCCTTCGCATCTAGACTTCCTTTCTTCCTGCAAAAAATTGGATATTGTTTTCCTTTTTCCGTTCGTGTGTAGTAAAAATAATTTCCGTCACGATACGGCGGGTCCTGGTCAGTTTCTTTGATGCGGCGAATCATTTCATTGTACAATGTTTCCTGCAACGCCTCCGTCGGTTTCATAACAGCATGCGTGTATGAATTTTCCGATTTTAAGTAATCTATAACTTCCGTGTTTGTTCGCTCTTCATCGCGGAGCCAAAAATAATTATCAATTCGTTCATCGCCATGAAGCACATCTACCTTCGGGACTCTTTTTGCGACGGGCGGTTTTCCTCCCTGAGCAAAAAGAGTCTGCGTTGCAATCAGGATGATAACTAAGAAAAATAATTTCGACTTCATACTATTTCTTTCTAAAATTAACTGTTTGAAAATTCAATCAACTCGCGGGCGCTTTGCAAACCGGCTTCAGTAACTTCTTCACCGCTCATCAGTCGGGCAACTTCCATGACCCGATCTTTCTCGTTTAACATTTTCAATTTCGTGATGGCACGCTTTCCATCTTCAATTTTTTCGACGACGAAATGTGCATCGGCAAAACCGGCAATCTGCGGCAAGTGCGTAATTGCAATTACCTGATGATGCGCCGCGAGTTCTTTCATTGCCTGACCGACTGATTGAGAAATTCTACCCGATATTCCAACATCAATTTCATCAAATATCAATAGCGGGACACTTTCTTTCGTCACAACATTCATCTTCAATGAAAGCATGATGCGGGAAACTTCTCCGCCTGATGCAACTTTCACTAACGGCTTTGGCGATTCACCAACGTTCGTCGAGATGAAAAACTCAATCTCATCAATTCCCTGAGACGAACAATCAAAACAATCCTTACCGATTTTCACAATTGCTGTATCCTGTTGATTGCTTTTTTGTTGAACGATGTTTGTTTCAAACTGCCCGTTTTGAATTCCAAGTTGTATCAGCGTTTGGACAATTTTCTTGTTGAGTTTCTTCGCTCCATCCTGTCGTTTCTTGGAAAGTTCTTGAGCCGCTTTCGAGCAAATAACTCTTGCTTGCTCCAATTCTTTCTTCTTTTCGGCTAACGCTGTTTCAAAATTGTCGGCAATGGATAATTCTTTCTCGATTGATTCTTTTTGCCGAAGTACAGATTCCATTGTTCCGCCATACTTTTTTTTGAGGAGAGAAATCTTTCCAAGCCGAGTTCTGATTTCTTCCAATCGTTCAGGTTTGAACTCAATGTTCGAACGATAGTTTCGCACAAATGAAGTTAATTCATTGATGATAGAAGTCGCCGACTCAAGTTCTTTAACTGATTCTGAAAATGATTCATCAATCTTTTGCAACGCTTCAACATGTTTCCGTACTACGCCAAATTTGTCAACGATAGATTGCTCACCATCATAGAGAAGTTGGTATAGTTGGTCTGCTTCAAGAGAAAGCCGCTCGGAGTTTTCTAAAATCTTCAATTCTTTTTCGAGCGATTCTTCTTCATTGAGCGACGGATTAACTGCAAGAATTTCATTCAACTGAAATTCTAAGAGCGAACGCTTTTCATCCACGTGTTCTTTTTTGGACTGTAACGTTTCAATCTCTTTCAAAATTGAAGAAGCGTTTACGTAGAGTTTTGCAAAACTTTTTACCGATTCGTTCAGCCCACAGAAATCATCAAGCATCTCGATATGCGTTTCTTTTCTGAGAAGCGATTGATGTTCGTGTTGTCCATGTAAATCAACGAGCAAGTCCCCGACTTGTTTCAGCAAACTTATGGTCGCAGGGGAATCATTGATAAAACATCTGCTTTGACTTTTAGTTGAAATTTCCCGCCTGATAATTAATTCGTCCGAACTATCCATCTCTTGCTCAGCAAGAAGTTGTTTCAATTTAAACTGATGCTGAATTAGAAATACCGCTTCAACAATCGCCTTCTCACTTCCTTTGCGTACAACCCCGCTATCCGCACGTTCACCGAGAATCATACTGAGCGCATCAATGATGATTGATTTTCCTGCGCCCGTTTCCCCCGTCAAGATAGTCAGCCCATTTTCGAACTCAATGTTGAGTTCATCAATAAGCGCGTAGTTTTTGATGTTGAGTGATTTGAGCAAGGCAGAAAAATAAGTTACAACAAATCTTGAAATTCAGAAATTGATAATTCACAATCACGAAGAATTTTTGAAAATAACCCCGGACCAATTATTTCGGCGGAGTGAACCGGAACGACAGTACATCTGCCATCGTCATGCTGTAAAAAATAATGACTTCCCCGTATTCGCTGAATTGTAAAATCAGCCTTTTGTAATGCTTTAATAATTTCACGACCTCGAAGTCGTGGACTTTTTCTCATGCGGGAATTGAGATTCGTTGTACACCAACGAATTCATTGAATTTGATTGTTCCTTCTTGAACTTCCAGGCAGAGGTCAATTGCTTCGCGTATTCGCTTCATCAAAACATCAAGCGATTTTGCTTGTGTATGGCATCCCCGGAGTTCGGGGACAGTGGCAACAAAATATCCGTCGGCATCTTTTTCAATAATTACGTTGAATTCTTTTTTCATGGTCTCAAGAAGTAAAATATCAATTGATGAAGTTGGTAAAGGGATACATCTAATTACGTAACGATGTAAACTTCAAATCAGGAATATCTTTCAAAGCCCCATAATAATACGCCATTCTGTAAAACTCGTTCAAACCTTCGATGGCTTCATCATGGAAATTGTAGAATACAGAAAAATTATTTTCGGCTGTTTTCTCTTTGATTTTTTTCAGATGCAAAAGTTCTGATTCTGATAGAGCGCCCTCCTTTGTCACCCAAAATCCGTGGACATAGTGATGTTCGGTTATATCAAACCATTCGTCAACGAGGTCAAGTTTATTGGCGTGGTCACTCCATTCTTCACAATCGTTGCCGACGACTAATAGACTTTCCGCCTTTTCCAAACCACTGTGTAATGCATCTTGCAAAAGAACAAATTTCGGTGTGAGGGAAAATTTTTCTTCGAGTATCATTCGAGCAAGAATAATTTCCGAACTTGATTCAGGATTGACTGCAACTGACGAGACATCAGTCAAATCATCACGGAAGTGTAATTCAATGATACCGCTTTCACCGAAAGAAGCGGCGCAAACATCCGGGACAATGCGCAGTCCTGTCGAATATCTTGCATAATCAAGAGGAGATAAAAATGCCCCGTCTATTTCATCTTGCAGAAGTTTGAGAACAAGTTGAGCCGGTGCATCTTGAACCAACTCAAAGCGGGCGGAGGATTCAGGGGCAGACATGCGCAAACCGTCGAATAACGGTTGCACATAGTTGTGTCTGATAATTCCAAGCCGCTTCAATGTTACGCCGAAGTTTTTTGGCGAACACTCTTTGAAGCAAGTTCACGGATGTAATAGAGTTTCGCACGACGAACTCTGCCGGGTTTGACAAGGTCAATTTTTGCAATACGCGGCGAGTGGAGCGGGAAAATTCTTTCCACGCCGACTCCGTCGGAAACTTTTCTCACGGTGAATGTTGCACCCATTCCTGCACCGCGTCGCGCCATCACGATTCCCTGATATTGCTGAATACGTTCCTTGTCTCCTTCAATAACACGCACATGCACATTGATTGTATCCCCCGGCTTGAACGACGGGAGGTCAGTCTTCATTTGCATTGCTTCTACGAGTTTTAACTTTTCCATTTTTTTGATTCTCCTTGTTTGTACAAAATCAATTTACAAAATTATGATAATAAATCTTTTCTTCGTGCTTTCGTTCTCTCAAGTTTTTGTTGATGTCGCCATCGCTCGATGATTTTATGATTTCCCGAAAGCAACTCATCAGGAACTTTCATTCCGCGGAACTCTGCCGGTCGGGTATATTGCGGACAATCGAGCAATCCTTCCTGAAATGAATCGCTCAACAACGATTCGGCATCACCGATGACACCGGGAACTAAGCGGGCAATTGTATCTATTAACACAAGAGCGGCTGTTTCTCCGCCCGTCAACACATAATCGCCAATTGATATTTCACGTGTGATGAGTTTTTGGCGGACTCTGTCATCAACACCTTTGTAATGTCCACACAGCATGATAAGATTACTTTTAAGTGATAACTCATTTGCAATCTTTTGTGTGAGAGTTTCACCATCTGCTGTCAGATAAATCACTTCATCATAGTTGCGTTTTGATTGAAGCGATTCGATACATTCGAAAATCGGCTCAGGCTTTAACACCATTCCTGCGCCGCCGCCGAACGGTGTATCATCTATCGTTTTGTGTTTATCATGCGTAAACCGTCGCAGGTAATGAACCCGGATTTGCAACAGTTTCTTCTTTTTTGCCTGTCTGATGATGCTTTCGTTCAGAGGTCCTCTGAACATTTTCGGGAATCCGGTTACGACATCGATTCTCATCGGTTACAAATCAAATAAACCATCAGGCGGCAAAATCAGAATCTTTCGGTTTTTCACATCAACTTTTTTGATAAACTCTTTTACCGCTGGAAATAGCAAACTTCGTTCACCATTCCTGATTTCCCAAATATCGTTGCTTGAAATTTTCAGAACGTCCTGAATAGTTCCTACGTTCGTTCCATCTTCTGTGAACACTTCACACCCGAGAATGTCATGAATAAACCACGAACCTTTTGGCGGCTTTACAAGTTCATCCTTCTCTACAAAGATGTAATGATGAATGAACTGTTCCACAACAGTTCTATCGTCAAATCCCTTTAACTTCAGTAAAATCGTTTTGTGTTGAAACTCAACATCTTCGACTTCCTGAGTATGGATTGACTCTGCTTTCAACCCGACCCTGATAGTTTTGAGTTTATTCAAACGTTTCGGGGAGTGAGTTAAAGGATATATTTTTAAGTATCCTTTTACTCCGAAGAAACCGACAATCTGAGCAATCGCGAATAAGTCAGTTGATTGCATGCGATAAAATCCTTCACCCAATAATTTCAAATTACAGACAAGAAAATATTGGGTTCAATAAAATTAAGCGGCTGGCGCTTCAGTCGGTGGAGCGGCAGAAGCAACCTCAGCAGCTGCTTTCTTCTTTTTCTTCAGGCTCGCTTTTTTATCAGCTTTCCGAACTAATTTTGATGCATGAAGAACTTGCCATTTTTCTAATTCCGCCGCAATCGCTGCTTCGTCTTTGCCGTTCTTCATCAACTGCCACTTAAGCCACATGCCTTTTTGTTTCATTAGCCCGAGAACAGTGTCAGTCGCTTTTGCGCCGCGTTTCAACCAATAGAACAGGCGGGTCTCTTTAAATTCAATCCCTGCCGGATTTTGTTGCGGATGGTATGTACCAATCGCTTCAAGAAATTTTCCGTCGCGCGGTGACTCAGAATGTGCCGCTACAATTTTATAGACTGGCTGTTTCTTTTTGCCGATACGCCGTAAGCGTAATTTAACCAATGTTGATTTTCTCCTTTAGTGTTTTTATTTGTAATCTAAAATCTATTATCGTGCATTTTGCATGTTTCTAAACATGCGGGGAATCTTCCCCCTCGAAAGCCGTTTCATCATATCCTGCATTTCAAAAAATTGTTTGAGCAATTTATTGACTTCCTGAATTGATGTTCCGCTTCCGGTGGCAATCCGTTTTCTTCTCGAACCGTTGATGATGTTCGGTTTCATCCGCTCTTCTTTTGTCATTGATTGTATGATTGCTTCAACCCGAACAAGAGCGCCTTCATCCACTTGCGTGTTTGCAGGAAGTTTGTTCATTCCGGGAATCATCCCAAGCACCTGTTGAAGCGGACCCATCTTTTTGATTTCATGAAGTTGGTCCATAAAATCTTCAAGCGTGAACTGAGACTTACGAAGTTTCTCTTCTAACTTTTGGGCTTTTTCTTCTGTTACCTGCTGTTGAACTTTTTCAACAAGCGTAACAATATCGCCCATGCCGAGAATGCGCGAAGCCATCCGGTCGGGATGGAACTGTTCAAGCGCATCAAGTTTTTCGCCGATGCCGACAAACTTAATCGGCTTCGTAACAATGGAGCGAATCGAAAGAGCCGCACCGCCGCGTGAATCACCATCGAGTTTTGTTAAAACAACGCCGTCGAAATTCAGACGGTCATGAAATGCTTTCGCTGTGTTGACTGCGTCTTGCCCGGTCATCGAATCAACCACAAAAAGTATCTCATGCGGGTTGAGTTTTTGTTTGATTGTTTCGACTTCCCGCATCATCTCTTCATCAATGTGAAGACGACCGGCAGTGTCAATGATGACTACATCTCTTGCACCTTTTCGTGCTTGCTCAATCGAACCAATTGCAATTTCGATAGCGCCTTTTCCGCGCTCTGCAACAACCGGAACCTGAATCTGCTTGCCGAGCATTTCGAGTTGGTCAATTGCCGCCGGACGATACACATCCGCAGCGACCAACATCGGGTAACGACCCTTTGACTTTAAAAAGTTTGCAAGTTTCGCACTGAATGTTGTCTTACCTGAACCCTGCAACCCCGCCACCATAATAACAGTCGGCGGCATCGGTGCAAACGATATTTGCGTTGCAGATGTTCCGAGCAACTTCACCATTTCATCAAAAATAATTTTGACGATGAGTTGCCCCGGCGTAATGCTTTGTAAGACTTCCTGACCTATCGCACGTTGTTGAACGTCGTCAATAAACTGCTTGACGACCTTGTAGTTGACGTCGGCATCTAATAAAGCACGACGAACTTCGCGTAGCGACTCGGTGATATTCGACTCCGTAATCTTGCCCTGACCACGAAGTTTCTTAAAAACACTCTCTAATTTTTGTGATAAATCTTCAAACACGGGGATTGAAACGCTGAAATAAGCATGTATGACAATAAAAAAGCCTACCGCGCTTCAAACGATAGGTTCAAAAAGCGGGCTTAATTTAAGCAAATTTCACACGTCATGCAAACGAAAAGTGGTTACGGGTTCGTGGTTTCAGTTTTGGGTTTCGGATTACAGTTTTATCGGAGATACAACATCTTCCTCGCTTTTACACCATCCTTCGATGAAAGTTTATAGAAATAAACACCGCTCGGCAATCCCTCAGCATTCCACTGTACTGAATATTTTCCTGCAGCTTTCTTTTCGTTTACTAATGTTGCAACTTCTTCCCCTAACACATTGTACACTTTCAATGTAATAAATCCGAAATTGGTAATCCGAAATCCGAAATTCGTAGAAGGATTAAACGGGTTCGGAAAATTTTGAGACAGTTCAAATTCCGAAGGAATCTCGACGGAACCATTATCAACTCCGAGTGCAGAAAGTTCAATTTGAGATGACCATATTTGATAGATGCCTGTAGAGTTGTCCATCCAAAATGCGTGCAATGTATTACCGACAGATGTGAGAGCAATGTTATCTCCTTGGTAACCAACCGTCATTCCGGGAATTTGTGCCGGTTTGAAATTGTGTTCGCTCACTTCAAAATCTTTCCATGTCGTTCCGCCATCAATCGAGCGGGAAAGAAATACTCCGACCGAATCACTCGTTGTGTTTCTGTCATCGTAATACAATACGTTCACACCGCCACCATCATCAACATGAATTGCCGGGAAGTATTGATACTTTCCATTGTTGAGCACATCCTGATTGACCCGGATTCCTGATGACCATGTTTTACCGCTATCGGTAGAACGATTTAAAATTATATCGGGGTCATTTCCCGCCGGAGATAATCCCTTTTGCGCAGTGACGATGTAAATCGAATTGTTATTTGATAGACCACTTTTATCAATTGCAATATGTGGTAAATCCTTCACTCGAAGGTTTGCTTTCGTGGTGATATAGCCGTTTATTCCGTTGACATCAAACGCATTCTCATTTACTGTCCAACTTGTTCCACCATCATTTGATAAAGCGAATCCAACAAAGTCGGCGGTGAACGGAGAACTATTATTTGCTCTTACCCAACAAACACCAATTGTTCCGTTCGCCATGATGTCTGCTTCCCCTCCGTTCCCGATTTTTCCGTTCGCTGGATTGTTGATTTGTATAGGTGAACTCCAATTTAGTCCGCCATCATCTGTATAAGAAAAGACTGTTGGAAAAGGCTGCGCACTCAACAAAGTCCACACAGCGTATGTTCTGCCGAAATAATTACTTGTTAAACCACCATCTGAAGTCAGGGTAGCCTTGTACAAATCCTCAGTGGTAATAGTTTTGAATGTCGACCAATTCAGACCGTTGTTCGTCGAGTAATGTGAGTAAAGCCCCGGCGAAACGCCAAGTCTTGTAATTATAAAACCTCCATTTTTGTCAATCGCAATTCCCGGATTTCCGCGATGGTCTGTGATAAGAAATCCTCTGCATGTATCATTGCCAAGCCAATTAGCGCCGCCGTCAGTTGTTGAGTAAACACCTTCGCTCTGAAAGCCCGAATTGAGATTAAATGTATTCGCACTGACAAACAAAATATTTTGATTCAACGGATGACGCGCAATGACAGGTTCTGTTTGAACGATTGCACTTGGATAAATTCTAAAACTCTGCCCCACTCCTACAAAGACGGATTTCTTCTTTGGCGAGCCTCCCTCCAACTCACCAAAGAAGAACGTACAAAGTAGAACGTATAACGTACTGATTTCGAAATATTTAGAGAACGTATGTTTCATTCAGAATGTATAACCAAGATTAACACCTGCAAAGAAATTCCTCGGCTCACCGACTTCATAAAATTCTTTTTGTGTCGAATTGATGTTCACGAATGCGACGTATGTTTTATCAAAAATATTATTTACGCCGAACGAAGCAACAAACTGAAATCTATCCACTATCCATTCCATGCCGATATTTGAATTAAAGAGCGAATATCCGTCGGACATTTCGCTGTTGCCATCGTCAACATACATTCCGCTGACTTGCGTGTATGATGCTTTTGCAAATCCCGTAAGCGATTCATAGAATTTCCTATCGTAAGCTAATGTCAGAGAAAAATTGTGTTTCGGTACGCTTGGAACATAGTTACCATCAAACGTATGTTCAACAATAGCAATGTTCCCATCGTTATCAGATGCAACAATTCCCGCATTGAATGAATCGTAACTAAAATCGGAAAATGTGTATGATGCCTTTGCCTGAAATCCATGAACGATTTCCGCATTCGCACCTAATTCCAATCCCGTCCGGTTCGTTCTCGCTGCGTTCCGATAGAATACATCGCCGAACACTTCGAACGGAACAATCTCGTCATTAATCTTCGTGTTGAAGAATGTCGCATCGAAATAAATAGTTCTGAACATCTCAGCATCAAAATCAATAAGATTTCCTTTTATACCAAGTTCAAAACTTTTCGATTTTTGCGGCTCAAGGTCAGGATTCAATAACGAATTTGGCTTAGTGCTTGTGGGATAATTTTCCAGTTCGTTTCCCGCAGGCGTATCAAAACTCAATCCGTACGATGAATACAAAGCAACTGTCGGCGTTAACTTATAATTCAACGCGGCTTTGGGTGTAAACGCTCCAAATTTTCTCAAATCGCTTTGCACTTCGAATAATTGATTTCGTGCATCGAAGACTACATTATCATATCTTCCTGTCACCATCAAATCAACTTTATTCTCGACCAATCCGAGTGTGTTTTGAAAGTATATTCCTGAATTAGCAATGACTTCATCCGTTAATGCAAGAAGAGCGTCACTCTTTTTTCCGTTGATGTTATTATACTCTTCAATCGGACCTGACTGATAAAACAAATCCGTTCCCACCGAAAACTCGTATGGCATCTCAGCAACTTTCGTGTGATGAACAAACCGTGCGCTTGCTCCAACACCGTTTCTATTCATGATGCGATAGGTTCGAGCAGTCCGCTCAAAATATTTCATCGTGCCGTATGCGGTCAATTCCACTTCGTTCTGATTTTCTTCACCGAAAAACGTATCGAATTGTAAACCGACACGCCCCTTCTTTGTAATTCGTTTTGCATCTCTATCTACCTCTCTCTTGTTCGCCTGAAACGGGTCTTGCTCAAATTTTTCTTTCGTAAGTGAACCGGGAAGACGAATCAATCCATCAACAAAATAACTGAAGACGGAAAACGTTGATAAATCATTCGGCTTGATTTCGATGACGGAATTGAGAATGTTCCAATAATCTTCGCTGTGTGGTCGGTATCCTTGATATGTATGATAATTGTAGGTCGTCAGAAGACTGTAATTCTCCGCCTTTATTCCTGTTTTGAATCCGTTACTGCGAAAATCGAACGAGCCGAAATTATTGAAACTACTGAAGAACGTTCTTGGGAAATGTATATCATTGATGAAATTAATAACACCGCCCGGCGCGTTTGTGTAGAGCGATGAAGAATTTCCCTTCACCACTTCAATCGAACCAACAGACTCAAAATCAATTGCCTCTACACGCGTTTGTCCATCCGGCTCAGATTCGGGAATTCCATCGAGCAATATTCTCACGCCGCGGATACCGGAATTCGAGCGGCTACCGAACCCGCGAATCGAAACGCGTACATCATGGTTTCCATAGCGATTTTGAAGAAAGAGTCCCGGAATTCCCTCCAACACATCGTTGACGGAAACTTTCTTATCAAATTTGTATTGTGTGTTGTCAATCCGTTCGACGGAATACGGAATGTCAATAATCTTTTTCGTCGTACGAGTGCCTGTTACTACTACTTCGTCAATCTGAAATGTCTTAGTCGTATCATCAAGGATGTACAGACTTTGCGCTTGTAACAAATCGACAAAATAGAGTAAGCACACTACGACAAGTAAGTAAAACTTGTTCATAAGTTACTCCATAAAAAAATAAATAGAAATAGCAACGCCTTCTGATGAAACTAAGAATCAGGGCGTTGTCATGAATTAAATTTTATGTAAGTAATAAGAGGGAGGCGATTTATCTCTGATAAGTTCAAAGGGGGGATGTGTGTGGAGATTGCTGATGTCCTCCTTCGGAAGTAATCCGAGTAGTGTTATTTGAACATCAACAAGATAAACGAATGCTTTTTGCGCGCTCGTTTTTCCGAATGACTCCCATGTAACACCAAATGACGCAAACGATACGACCGATGACAATTCCCTATACTTCTCTTTATGTTCTTCCTCAAACAACTCAACCTGATAGGCGAAGTAGTTGAACGCCATCAAAAGAAAGAACAGCGTATGTCGGGTTAGTTTCATATTGTTATTGCAGGATGATTGTAAGAAATCTTCCTTTAACAAACAACCTTTTTGACATTGACAATTTTGTCATGTGCGATTGAATCATTGATGATTAAATGATTCAACGACTCAATGATTCAATCGTAAATCGTCAATCAATAATCTTCACATCCAAAATCCTGTCATCAATCCGAATCCGATTGACAACATCCATCCCCGAAACGACCTTGCCGAAGATTGTGTATTTCCCATCTAAATGTGGTGCAGGTGATTGCATCACGAAAAACTGTGAACCTTCTGTATCTTTTCCGGCGCTTGCCATTCCCAACATTCCGGTTTCAAATGAAAGTGGAGAGAATTCAGAACGGATTGAGAAACCGGGTCCGCCCCATCCATCGCCGCGCGGGTCGCCTCCTTGAATAACAAAATTCGGAACGACACGATGAAATGTCAAACCCCTGAAATATCCTTTTTGTGTTGCGAGTTTCAGAATGCTCATCACTGTAAATGGGGCAACGCCTTTGTATAATTCCATCTGCACATCGCCGCGAGTTGTCTCCATGTTCACATTGATTGTCTCAGGCAAGGCATCCAAATATTTGAAATCAAAATCAGTCCACAACGGTTGAATCCATTCCGGTAAGTCGTTTCGATAATCTTTTCCGGTGATTTGATACAATGCATCTGCCGCCGCAAATGCAACTGAACGGTCAGTTGATTTGAGAACATCTTCCAAAACACCAACAGCGCGAGTATCCTGATATTTGCCAAGTGTTCCGCAAATTGCCTGCATCGCTTCTACATCGTCAGGAATTCGTAACTGTGTAAGTTTATCCATCAACAATACGACCGATTCGGGCTTTCTGAAAATTGAATCAGCCAAAATCTCAGACGCAGTAGTTACCAATGCAACGTCATCGCTTTGCAACGCACGAATAACTGCTCGATATGTTTGTTCAACGCGATCGGAATCACTTTGATGTTTGTGTGTCAATGCGTCCAACGCCTCCAAAGCAAATCGTGCAACCATAGGTTGTTCGGAAGAAACATATTGCTCAACAATCGGTATTGCATTTTTGTCACCCGTTTCACCGAGCGACTTCAATAAATATGATTGCAATAATTTCTCTTGTCGTTCACCGATTTGAATATATTCCGATGCGGCTGTCCCTGTTAAGCGTGCTAACGCATTTGCCGCGGTCGCTTGATATTGCCAAAGAAAACTGTTTTCCCTATTGAGTGATATTTTCTTCAGGTCTGCGAATGTCTCTGTTACAGTTTTATCACCTTCCTGTTCGCGTGCATCTGTATTCCCGAAATATTCCAGCGCAATCAATCCTACATACTCATTTTTATCAAAGAACGCACGATGAAACGCATCCACAATATTTTCATTTTGTTTAGTTGAGAAGTTTGCCAATGCCTTCAGCGCGTTGACACGAACGCGCCAATCGGAATCAAACTCCGCTAAGTTCAACAACGGTCCGACAGAAGATTTTTCATCTTTGATTTTTCCCAGCAACACTGCAAGATGCATTCTCGCAAGCGGGTCAGGATGACGGTACAATCCAACAAGATTATCAATTTCATTTTTTGTTTCCTGATTATTCCCGATTCGTTGCAACGCATACACCACCTGCCATGACACCGGTTCATTTCCTTTTGCTAACCCGACTACATATCGTGTCGCCTCTTCCCTCACAACGTTTCGAATAGCAAATCGCGCAACAGACATCACGAACGGAAGATTCGCTTGATGAGTGTTCTGTGAACCAAATCTCAGCATCAAATCTTTCAGCGCCGCGTCCGTACCAAACTTTCCAATTTCTTCAATCATTCTGTCATGCGCTTTTTTGTTCTTCGATTGAATTTGGTCAAGTCGAATCCAGATGAGGTCGTGTTCAAACTTTTCTCTCCCCTTTCTCGAAAGTATTGAAGCAGTTTGACCGATGGCAAACACAGCCGCAAATCCGACATCTTCATTTTCGTCCAACATATTTGTAACCAGAAGCGGCAACACGGAAGTATCCTGAATACTACCGTACGCAAGCGTTGCACGTTCACGAACCAGTTCATCTCTATCGGTAAGGAACTCCTTCAGCCGCGCATCGTGCGGCGTTCGTGTATCTTGAAGGCGGAGAATTTGTTCAATTTTTTCACTCCGTTCTTTTGTTACCTCAGTATGGTTTTCCTGTGGAAAGGCTGTCATAAACAAACAAACCACAAACCACAAACCACAAATCATGTTACTAACCATAAAACTCCTTTCTAAAAGAATGGTCTGTTCCTAAACTTCGCCCCAATTTCTTTCTCGACAAACTCCCGCGCTTTCTGTTCATCAACTTCATCGAGTTCAACTATTGTCAATGTCGTATCAAGTTTGTGCCTGACACACTCCTTTGCAAAGTCAACCATTGCAGGAAAATATTTCGCTCCGTCAATTCGCATCAGTTCTCCGTATTGCTTTTGGTCAATTGAATTCAAACTGATGGAAACTGAATCTACTAACCCGACAAGTTCCGGGACAATGTTCCGATGATTGATAATGTTCCCATGTCCGTCTGTGTTGAGTCTAACCTTCGCTCCGTTCTTCTTCACCCACGAAGAAACTTCCTTCACAACATCAAGACGAATTGTTGGCTCACCGAATCCACAAAAAACAATCTCATTGTACTTCGTCGGGTCACCGATTGCCTGAATAACTTCCTGACCTGTCGGTTCCTTTTCGATTTTCAAATTATGTCCTTTGATAACCGCCTCTCCTTTTCTGTCACAAAAAACACAATCGGCATTGCATCGAATCGTGATGTTGAGATACAACGAATTTTTCAACTTGTAGGCAATCGTCGGCTCAGGGTATTTTCCAACACCAAACAAATTATATACACCGAAGTTACTCGCCCGTCCAATGTCTTCAACTGAAAGTCCTTGCAAATCTGCAATCTTCTGTGCGATGAATGGAATGTTCGCTGGTTCGTTCCGCTTCCCTCGAAACGGCGCGGGGGAAAGATACGGACTGTCCGTTTCAAGCAGGATATGTTCAGCAGAAACATGTTGCGCAACTTCCACCATCGAGTTCGGTCGAGTCGGCTTATTGGGAAACGTTACAAATCCCGGAAGAGAAATATAAAATCCCCAATCAATAACTTTCCATGCCATCTTTGAATCACCGGGAAAACAATGAAACACTCCTTTCGGTGAAGGATAACGGTTGTGCGGCTGAACTAAATGTTTTCTCCAATCAGGATGTGCTTTTACTTTCTCTTCTACAATTCCAAGCGTATCCTCTTCCGCTTCACGACTGTGAATGATGATAGGGAGATTTCGTTGGATAGCAATATCAATTTGTTTTGAAAAGACATCACGCTGTTTCTCTCTCGGTGAAAAATCATAATGATAATCCAAACCAATCTCGCCAATGGCAACAACTTTCGGATGGTGAGAAAGTCGTTCAATTTCCTCAAGTGATTCGTCATTTGCTTTCGACGCGTCGTGCGGATGAAATCCGGCTCCCGCATAAATCATCTCGTACTTCTCTGCAAGTTCGATGGATTTTTTACTTGTCGGAACATCCGTTCCGGGATTGATGATGTACTCAACGGCTGCATCTTGCGCGCGCTTGATAACATCATCCAAATCGTTTTCAAAATCTTTGAAAAATAAATGTGCGTGTGAATCTACAAACATATTCTTTATTCTATGAATTAACCACTGATGTCACGGAAAAAACACTGATTTGCACAAATTGATTTATCAGCGAGTATCTGTGCGATTTCCGTGTCATCCGTGGTGAATAGATTTCTTAACATTTTCAATCACATAAAAAACATCCTCATCCGAAAGATGCGGATAAATCGGAAGTCGAAGTAACGTACTTGCAACTCTATCGGTAACAGGCAATCGTATATCCTTCGTTCCAAGTGAGTTCACTGCGTACGGTGAAGAATGTAATGGGATATAATGAAACGTAGCGCCGACTCCTGCCTCTTTGAGATTCTTCATCAATCGGTTGCGCTCATCTTCATTCCTCAGCAAAATGCAAAAGATGTGATAATTTGATTCATAGTACTCCGGAATGATTGGAAGGCGAAGCAACTCACGCTGTTCCAACTCTTTCAATCCGTTCACATAAAGATTGTGAATCTGTTTCCTTCGTTGTTGAATCTGTTCAAGTTTATCCAACTGACAACGAAGCACCGCCGCGAGAATATCAGAAAGCACATAACTGCTTCCACAATCAACCCATGTATATTTGTCCACTTCGCCTCGGAGAAAGTTCGCACGGTTCGTCCCTTTCTCCCTGATTATCTCTGCACGTCTTGCAATTGCTTCATCATTGGTGATAAACGCACCCCCTTCACCGCTCACATAGTTTTTTGTATCATGAAAACTGTATGCCCCCATGTGACCGATTGTTCCGAGATATTTCCCTTTGTACTTTGCGTTCACGCCTTGCGCCGCATCTTCAATCACATATAAATTATGCGCTTTAGCTAACGATAATATCTCATCCATCTCTGCCGAAACACCGGCATAATGAACAGGAAATATTGCTTTCGTTTTAGAAGTAATCCGTTTCTCTAGATCCGATGGTTCAAGAGTGAACGTCTTATCATTAATTTCACAGAATACCGGAGTGCCACCCGCACGCAACACAGCATTCGCCGTCGAAACAAAAGTAAAACTTGGAACGATAACTTCATCACCCGGTTTGAGGTCAAGTATCATCGTCGCAATTTCCATCGCGTGCGTGCATGAAGTTGTCAGCAAGGCGTGTTTCATTCCGAAAAGTCGTTCCAATTCTGTTTCAACTTCTTTGCAGAACACTCCATCGCCGGATAGTTTGCCTGAATCAAAAACTTTGTGCAGATAATCAGCGACTGTCTGGTCAATGAAAGGTTTGTTAAATGGGATATTATTTTTCTTGTTTTGTTCCATTTATTTCATCTAAGTTCTTTGTGGTTCTTTGTGGTTTCTTAGCGCTCTTTGTGTTTTTTTACCACAAAGAACACAAAGATTGCACGAAGTACACAAAGGTTTATGTATAAAATTGAAGTAATTGCTCAACTGCTCTTTTCATATCATGGTGTGCAACAACAAAATCACGTCCCGAATTCCCATGACGATTCATTAATTCAGGATTAATCAAATATGCTTGAATCTTTGATGCCAATTCCTGACTCTTCCCAACAGAAAACAGGAATCCGGAAACTCCATCTTCCACCTGATACACATTCCCGCCTGCATTTGCCGCAACGACAGGCAACTTCATCGCCATTGCATCAAGCACCACCAGCGAGAACAACTCATCACGACTCGGAAACACGAACACATCCATCGCACTCAAATATCCAATCACATCACTCTGAAATCCACACAGGAAGATACTCTTTTCCAATTGATTTTTCGCGATGAACTCTTTTATCTGAAAATAATATTCTTCACAATGCGCTTCAAACGGAGATTCGTTGAGTGTTGATTTCCGCTTTCGTGTCGGCTCACCGACAATAAGAAACCTCACGCGCTCACGAAACTCAGCGGGAAGATGGAGAAAACTTTCCACAAAATCGAATACACATTTTCCCGGGTCAATACGCATCATCGCACCGACAACAATATCCTGCTCATCAATTCCATATTGCATCCGGATTTTCGCTCTCTTTGCTTCGTCTCGTTTGTAATGACCGACATTTCTTCCGTACGGAAGATAATGAAATTTTTCCGCAGGAACAGGATAACGCTCCGGCAAAACTCTGTTCAATTCCTTCGACGAAGAGAAAAACGCATTCACACGATTGTAAATGAAGCGATGAAATATATCCCGCTTCTTGTTCACTCCCATGTAAATGCTCATCAGCAACGTTCGTTTTGAATTGCCAAGCAACGCGAGTGATGCCTGCCAAATATCCCGATGAAAATGAACATGAACGACAGAAATTTCTTCTTGCTTTATCAACGACCTGATGGAGAATATCGAGCGGAGACTCAATTTGAAATAACTTGGCACATCCATCACGAAAATATTGTTTGCCCTCAGGAATTCTTCCACCTTAGAATCAGGATAACAAACCGCCCAAACTTTCCATCCCCGCTTCTGAATTTCAACCATCATCGAGCAGGCATAAATCTCCAATCCTCCCCACGATTGAGAAGTGCAGAAGTGTAGCGTTGTTGGTTTAGACACTAAACACCAAAGCGAATTGTGTCATACCTGCGTAAGCAGGTATCCAATCATTCGTCCTCAATACAACACCCTTAATTGGATTCCCGCGTTCGCGGGAATGACAGCCTGAGGCAGGTGGAAAACGACAGTCGGATTTATCCAACTTGAAAACTTTAGCGTCACCGTTCACGGTGATGCGACGACAGTTTACCACTTCCCCTCCACCGTCAACACAAAATTCCGAATCGGTGCGATGTTCCCAATCAACTCAACATAATTGTAATTGAAAATATTATTCACATGGAACGATGACGAAAGCGGAAGCCCGGCAAAACTCCAATCCGTATTGAGATGCAGATCCGTAACATACGCGGGCACACGCTTCTCTCCCTGCCTGATAATTCCAAGAACAGCAAACTCCTCATCAATCCTGTCCGGCTTGCTGATGAAACGAAAATCAATGCCGAGTTGAACGGGATGAAGAGAAACATTTCCGTTCACGTACAGCAAATGTCTCGGACGATATTTCATCAAATCATTTTTTGAAATATCTTCAGGATAGATGTAGGTGTAACCAAAATCTCCCGTCAGTAAACCATTGAACCAACTCGACTTGAGATTGAGTTCCGCCCCTTGAATTCTTGCTCGTGTAATGTTTTGAAACTGCACTTGTCCGGAAGTATTGAACGTCGGCTCAATCAAATCCCAAAACTCGTTTCTGAACAACGAAACCTCAGCCATCATATTGTTGCCAAGAATCTGTCTCCCTCCAACTTCATACGACCAACTATGTTCCGAGCGAAGCATCGGATTAGGAATGATTGAAACACCCGCCGCTTCCGTTGTTGAAAACACTTCCGCAACCGATGGCGCACGGAAACCACGTCCGACTGCAAATCGTGCGCTCGTTCCTTCATTCGGGTTGAACGTCAAACCAAACTTCGGATTGAAATGTTGCTCGCTCTCGGTTCCTTCAAGCCGATGAAAATCTAATCGTCCGCCAATGGTCAAACTAAGTTTCTGACTGATTTTAACTTCATCCTGAACGAAACCGGCAAAACAGGTACTACGATGCTTTCCGAAAATAGTATCTGCCTCGACTGAACTAAAGTTTGTGTAAACACCTCCTGTAAAAATGTTCGACAATGAAAATTGATGTACGATTTGTCCTTCAAAATTCAGTGCGCTCGAAGTTGAACGATTCCCATTCGAGTCAAGAGCGTTCGGAATGTTATCTTCCCATTTTGTCTGATACAAACTTGATTTGAACGTTATAAAAGTTTCAGGAGAAAGAATTCGTTTATACGTTCCTCCAAAATTCCATCGAAACGATTCAACCCTGTCGTCAAGTTGATTGGCAGGAGGAATCAACGCGCTATCCAGATTTTTCCAGTAGAGAAAATTTCCTCGTCGTTGGTCAAGCAGACCGCCCGAAAAAGAGAACGATTCAAACGGCGATGCCTCATATCCAATCTTCAACCAACCGTTCCATCTCGTCCAATAATTGTTCATCTGATAGCCGTCGTCTTCCGTTCTGTTTGCTACTGCAAGTACGCTCACATCTCCGATTTTTCTTTGATGACTTAATCGAATTCCGTTCACAAATTGTGTTTCATCACTCCATTTCCATTCAGGATGATACGGCGAATCATACATTCCTCCGTACAACTGCAATCGTGTTTCAGAAATTTCATGTGGAGATTTTGTAATGATGTTGATAACGCCGCCAAGCGCGCTCGAACCGAACAACGCCGAACCGGCTCCTTTCACAATTTCAATCCGCTCGATGTTGTTTACAGGAAAACTTTCCCAGATAATTTCCCCCGTATCACCGCTCAACATCGGCAAGCCGTCAACAAGGATAAGCACACGCGTTCCGACTCCTTTGCTGTACCCTGTCGAGCCGCGAATGTTCACCTGCGATTGAACAAAACTCACTCCCGGAACATACCGTAACGCATCATCCACAGCAACGGAGTTTCGTTGCGAGAGAAGTTTCTCATCAATCACACTCAATGCAACAGGAATTTCTGAAATACTTTGCTCTCGCTTGCTCGCAGTAACAATAACAGGTTGTGTTTGAACAGGCATCGGCTCCAATTCAATTGTCAATGTTGCTGGTGCTCCAATATCCACAACAACATCAGCGACAATCTTCCGTTGAAATCCAATCATCGAAACAACAAGCGAATACGATTTCGCTTCAAGATTCGTCAACACAAATTTCCCCTCACTGTTCGTCGTCGTTCCCAATAACGTTCCGGCAATACTCACATTCGCACCGACAATCTTCTCCTTGGTCTCCCCATTAACAATCCAACCCTCCACCACTCCACTACTCCCTTGTGCCCATGAATCAACCATGAACAAAGAAACCAAAAACCAAAAACCAAAACTAAAAACTATATGCTTCATGGTACGATGAGCGGCTGTGGCGGAAGATTTTGAAAATCCACATTGATGTTAATGCTTTGAAGCATTTCATTAGCAGGAACAAAGAACGAAGAGGCGTGTCCGCTATCTGCCGGAGTCGTATACACACCCACAACACTCCAATCAGAAAAGATATTCGCTCCATACTGAAGCGCAACGGCAAGATACGAATATCTTCCCGCAGGCAACGGTAAAACGGTTAACGAATACGGAATTGAAGCCGCTCCGTATGGCTTCAGTGAATCGGTAAAGATTGCCTTCCCTTGAAGAACATCGAGCAAGATATTCGTTGGTTCCGATTTGAACAACACGACACGAAGTTGCAACACACTATCCTCCGGAATCCAGTGAGAAAAATAAATCGTCCCCGAAATTCCGTACAGAGGAACCGGTTCGGGAGAAAGTCCATGGTCACAGCCGGCTTGTATGACTAACAAACAACAGACAAAGACGAAAACGACAGTTGTCAATATGTGAGAGTAAAATTTCATCGCATGTAAAACAGCGATGCCAAAATAAGTAAGCTAGGAGTGAAATGCAAAAGAGTTCTTTTTCTTTGAAAATATTGAAATGATTAGTAAACTATGGCAGAATCAAAATGAGAATCTCTGTAATAAAGAAAAATAAGTGCGCCAAAATCCCCAACCACTTCATTGGTATTAAAAAAGTAATCAGGAGTACCTAAGTAATATGGTTATTTACAAAATTGTAATTTTCTTGTTGTGTTTTGTATTTCTTTTTATAACCGGATTCCAAACACGTCGCTATCCAGAATTTAATGATTATCTCGTTGATGATATTTTCAAGGGACAAGGAGTAAAAGTAAATTTAAAGAGTCATCCAGATGCTCGAAAATTTCGGACGCGTTTGAAAGAAGCGGCAACAGGAGGTCCAAATTTTGCTGGGCATTATGTTGTCGTCGATTGGGGATGCGGATCATCTTGTCAGCAATTTGCTATCATTAACCTTCAAACAGGTGATGTATATATGGACACCCCTGCGACAAGTTATGGTACTTCATTTAAAACTTATAGCAATTTGCTAATTACAGACCCAATAGACAAAGAAACTTTTGAAGAATTTGGTAATGAGAATCCGGTTTGGTTGATGACGCGGTATTACATCTGGAATGGGAAACAACTCATCCAAATCGATTCATCAAATTCTCCAACTAATTGATTATTGTTTTGCGTTCCCTCATCTGGGAGGGAGTTGCACTCCCGACCACAGTCGGGTCGGCAGTACAACTGCCTCCCAGAAATAGAAATTAGAATTACATTCCGAACTAACACATAAAAACCATGTCTCATTGGAAAATAATTGAAGAAAAAGAAACTGAATTCTACTTTCTCACTGCAACAATAGTTGACTGGACGGCAATCTTTCTCTCTCACAAATATTTTGAAATATTGATTCAAAGTCTGAAACACTGCCAGGAGAAGAAGGAACTGCGTGTTGCCGGTTATGTCATAATGCCGAATCATATTCATCTGATTGCTGCCGGCTCCCTCACTCATCGGCTCTCCGATACGATGAGAGATTTCAAACGCTTCACAGCGGGAAAGATTATTGAAACGCTTCAGGAAGATCATCGCACCTCAACGCTCATGATATTTCAGCAAGCGGCTCTTTTAGAAGAACGTGGCAATGAGCATAAAGTTTGGATTGACGGCAACCACCCTATTCTTGTTGAAGACGGATTTATGTTTCAGGAAAAGTTGAAATACCTCCATGACAATCCGGTGAGAAAAGGATATGTTGATCAACCTGAACATTGGGTTTATTCCAGCGCACGAAATTATGTTCATAACGATAATACTGTTTTTCATGTTGAATGTTTACATTAATCATAAAGCGGGGTCGGCAGTACAACTGCCTCCCAGATTGCGCGTACCAGATAAACCGTAGGAGTAAAAACAATGACACAACAAATTCTCGAAACGTGGGGCATCCACAACAGAATCAATCTGTATCTCTTAGATGCAATCAAAGAAGAACATTTGGCTGACATCTCTGCCTCAAAAGGAAGAAATGTCGGAGAGCAATTCGCGCACATTCACAACGTGCGATTGATGTGGCTGAAAGCGGCAAATCCCGACTTGCTTATAGGACAAACAAAAATTGAAAAAGAGACCAAACTTTCTAAAAAACTTCTCACAACGGAATTAACCAAAAGCGCAAAAGCAATTGCGTTGTTATTAGAGAATGGTTTTAAGGAAGGAAAAATCAAAGGGTTCAAGCCGCATCCAGCCGCTTTCTTCGGGTATTTAGTTTCCCACGAAAGCCATCACCGGGGACAGATTATGCTTACCCTGAAACAATCCGGTCACGCGGTTGACCAAAAGATTCAATACGGACTTTGGGAATGGGGTTCACGATGATTTGGAACCGAAGTTAGATGGTGGTTGTCCAAAAAGTAGTTCGGAGTTCAGAATTCGTCATTCGATATTAGTTATTTACTCAAATATCAAATGTCGAACAATGAATGTCGAATGATGAAGGACTATTCGGACAGCCTCCATCTTTTACCAGACAAAATATTATTGAGGTGTAGAAATGTATTTCAATGATTTTCGTATTATCGTCTCATCAACTAATTGGTCTGTTACATATTTATGCAAAATGCTTGCAATTAATGTTTGATAAGGAAGTCCTTCTCGTGCCGAACGTCGTTTGAGTTCTTCAAGTATGCTTTCGGCAATCCGAATACTTACACTTCTGCTTTTCCGAGCGTGCCGAATAATAGTTTCTACTCTTCGCTGCTTCTTTTCCGATAATGGGCGAAATTCATCCGCAGAGTTTTCAATTTGTCTTTCTAAAGAATCAAGTTTAGTTTTCATGGTTTTACTTTGCATACATTTTATGGAATTTCCTACTTGGAAATACAGTTTTTAAAACGATATTCTCATCATTATCAACAATGAATGGAACAACATGTGTGTATCCTTTGTAAGGTAACACAAAAATCATTTGCTCTGGTCGGGAAGGGTTTTCGAGAATAGCGAGATAATTACCATCGAGTATTATCTGAGATATTTCTTCAAAAGCAATTCCGCGAGTTTCTTTAAGTTTTCGATTTTTCTCCTCGTCCCAAAGTATATCCATAGTTAAATATATTACTAATCAAAATCTAAACAAACATACTTATTAGCATAGCATTACTTCACCACACTCCCCTCACCAATATCTTTCTCCACAGAAAGTATCGTGAGATGTCCGTCGGTATCGGAAGCGGCGAGTAACATACCACGGGATTCCTGTCCCATAATTTTTGCAGGTTGAAGATTTACAACAACAACAATCTTCTTTCCAACCAATTCTTCCGGTTTGTAGTGTTGTGCAATACCTGCCACGAGTTGCCGCTTTTCATCACCAACCAAAATTTGGAGTTTCAAAAGTTTTTCCGACTTCGGGACTCTTTCGGCTTCGAGAACCTTTGCAATACGGAGGTCAATCTTTTTGAAGTCATCAATTGTGATTGTCGGTTTGAGGTTCGTGGTTTGAGGTTTGACTTCCTGAGTTGGAGATGGAAGTTTGGCAATTTGCTTTTCAATCACTTCATCTTCAATCTTTGCAAAAAGAATTTCCGGATGACCTAAAAGATGGTTGTCTACTAATCCATTTAATGAAAATGCATCCCATCCCGCTTGCGATGGAGAACCTTCGAGATTGAGAATTTTCCAAATCTTATTTGCTGAATATGGAATCACCGGCTCGACAAGAATTGCCAAGTTGCGAACCATCTGCAAACAAAGATTGATTGTCAATGCGCAACGCTCTGGATTTTCTTTGATTGTTTTCCACGGCGTGTTATCATTGAAATACTTGTTGCAGTATCGGGCAAGATTCATTACTTCTAACACGCCATCACGGAATTTATACTTTTCAAAGAACGCTGCCGCTTTATCCTTGCATGAAGTTAGTTGGTTCATCAACGCTTCATCAGACGATTCACCTTCGTTCGTCCAAAGTGATTTTGCATTGGGAATGGAAGGAACCTTCCCTCCGAATTTTGTTTGAACAAACGTCAGCGTGCGATTGACAAAGTTACCGAGAATATCCGCAAGTTCGTTGTTGTGCCGCGCTTGAAAATCTTTCCAATAAAAATCAGCATCACGGGATTCCGGTAAGTTCATCGTCAGCGTGTAGCGGAGCGAGTCGGCGGGAAACTCTGCGAGAAACTCATCAACATCAATTCCCCAACCGCGGCTTTTAGAAAACTTCTGTCCCTGAAAATTTAAGAACTCATTAGCCGGAACATTCTCAGGAAATATATATTTGTCTTTGCTGTTCTCGTTCCACGCCATCAGCATCGCCGGAAAAACAATACAATGAAATACCACGTTATCTTTGCCAATGAATGCAATGTACTTTGTTGCATCGTCAAGCCAATACTCTTTCCATTTGTCCGGCTTACCAATATTATTCGACCATTCCTTCGTTCCCGAAATGTAGCCAAGCACTGCATCAAACCAAACGTAGAGAACTTTATTTTCAAATCCTTTGATTGGAACCTGAACACCCCAATTCAAATCGCGTGTTACCGCTCTATCCTGCAATCCCTCTTTGAACCAACTCTGACAATATTGTAGCACGTTATCTTTCCACCCATCCCGTTCGTTTGAGTCGCGAACAAATTGTTCGAGTTTCTGCTGATACGCTCCAAGCGGAAAATACCAATGCGTCGTTTCTCGCACGGTCGGTGTTTCACCGGTAATTTTACTTTTCGGGTTGATTAAATCAAGCGGGCTGAGAAACGTTCCGCATTTTTCACATTGGTCGCCGCGCGCATCCGTGCTTCCGCATTTCGGGCACGTTCCTTCGACGTAACGGTCAGGAAGAAACATTTGTGCTTTTTCATCAAACAGTTGCTTCTCTTTTTTCTCTTTGAGGATTCCCGCCTCGTGCATCTTTACAAAAAACTCTTTCGCCGTTTCATGATGCAACGGCAACGACGTGCGGGAATAATTATCAAACGTCATCCCGAATTTATCAAACGCTTCCTTGTTTAACGCGTGGTAACGGTCAACCACTGCTTGCGGAGTTGTCTTTTCATTTTCGGCGGTGATAGTTATCGGAACACCGTGTTCATCCGAACCGCAAATGAACAACACATCGCGTTTCTTCGAGCGTTGGAAGCGCGCATAAATATCGGCAGGCAAATACGCTCCCGCAAGATGACCAAGATGAATTTTTCCGTTTGCGTACGGCAATGCCGCTGTGATAAGAATTCGTTTGAACTGTTTTTCCACTGATGACTCTGTTAGTTTCGGGGTTTGAGATTTGGTTTGAGAATGTGCTGTTGTAAATCAGCCGTCAGATTCAACATAACGAGCGGAATATACACATTTTTGTTCAGAAGGGAAACCGATTTTTCAAGCGATTCGAAGACTTTTCCGTATTGAACGTTCGAGTGTACGGCTGAAAATTTTTTGATTGCCGCTTCATCATCCACGTTAACGATACGCTCGTTCCCGGATTGTAGCGACATCGAATCGCGCAACCACGATTGCATCAACCCGAATAATCGCTCGACATCCGAACGCTCGTACTGCGAAGTAATCTGCTCAATCAGTTTGAACAAATCTTCCTTCGAACGATACAACATCGTGCGAAGAATATCAACAGCCAATTTTCGCATCTCAAGGAAATCACTTTCAAGCAACTCAAGTGCGCGGGCATAACTTCCGTTCGCCATACGGGCAACACTCTCTGCCTCTACTTCTTTCATCTCTTTGTTTTCGACTAATGCCGATTTTATTTCGTCTTCCGATAAATAATCAAACTTTACCAACTGACAGCGCGAAACAATGGTCGCTTTCAGTTGGTCGCTGTGGGATGAGGTGAGAATGATAAGCGTGTTCGACTGTGGTTCTTCAAGCGTCTTCAACATCGCGTTTGCAGATTCTTCCCTCAGATTTTCTGCATCAAGAATGATGAATACTTTCTTCCCATTCGTCAGCGTTGACATGGACGATTGTCTTCGCATTTCGCGGATGCTGTTCACTTTGATGTTGTTCGCTTTTGCAACAACTATGTCGTAATACAGATTTTTACTTTTTAATTCAATCTGTTCCTGAATCGCCTGAATGTCATCGTTCGAAAGTTTTTCAATCGGCGAATCTTCCGATGTTTCACCTTTTCCGACAGGCAAAGAAAATATCAAATGGAGGTTTGGATGCTGGAGAGAAATCACCTGAAGACAACTCGAACACTTGTCACACGCCTTTGCTTTTTGCTTTTCACAATTGACTATTTTTGCAAGTTCAATCGCAGTTGCATCTTTACCGACTCCATCGGGACCTGTGAAAAGATACGCGTGCGCGAGGCGGTTCTGTTCAAGAATCGTCGTCAGTTGATTCTTTACCCGCTCTTGCCCTATGATTGATTTCCAAGACATGGATTCGTTAATTCGTGATTTGTGATTGGTTAATTAGTGACTCGTGATTTGTGATTCGTAATTAGAACGCGTGACCGATTCCGAAGTGAAGAACGCCGTTGGAGAAAACATCACCCCAAAATCTTTTTTGAAAAATTGTTTGATGTCCTGCCGGTTCTTTCGGGTCATAGACGCGGAAACCGTAATCAATCCTAAACGGACCGAACAGCGTTTCATACCTGAACCCTATGCCTGCGGCAACGGCTAAATCCTTGAGAGTAAAATCTTTCAGGTCACTCCACACATTCCCTACGTCTAAATAATACACGCCCCAAACATTGTCAAGGTCGAACCAAAGCGCTTTACCAAATCCGCGAAAATGATTGATGCGCAGTTCAAGATTTCCTTCAAAAATAAAATTTCCGCCCAACGGAAGGAGTGAATCGGGCATAGTGCCGAGGTCTCTCGCCCGCCAACCACGCACGCTTCCACTCCCTCCGGCAAAAAATCTTCTGTTCAACGGGATGTTCACTCCGCTCGTATAACTGTCACCGTATTTATCCTGATATCCTGCACGTCCCTTCATCGCGAGAATGTTAAACTTACTCGTTGTTAAATCATCGTACCACCTGCCAAATAAAATCAGTTTGTAATATTGAGTAAATGGCAAGTCTCCTTTAATCGAAGGCAACACTCTCGGAAGGATTCCTGATTCTTCGACCGTGATGCTGTTGAAGAATCCTTCTGTCGGAGAAAAAATGTCGTTCGTTTTATCGCGTTGAAGTGTGAGAGTTAAAATTGAATTGAACTGTTTTTGATTTTCCTGTAAAGTAAATATCAGAGGGATTTTTGAAGTATCATTGAACTCAGGACTAACTCGTTCAAGCGTCCACTCTGCCAGTCCGTATGTATATGTTGCAAACTGATTGCTCAATCCTATTTTATTTCGCAGGATTGCCTGCTTGTATTCTATTTGTTTTTCAGAAATGATGGATGAAGTCCATGAACCGCTGAGTCGTCTTGAAAAGAAATATGGTTGCTGTAATTGGAATTGTAATTCGACTGCTCCGATGACAGATTCATCGCTGAGTCCGTTTCCTTTCAGCACTACATCGCCGAGATTCCATTCAAGCAATGATTGAGCGCGAACTCTTGCTCGAACGGTAAACAATCGCGCATCACCAAGAAAATTTCTGTTAGTATAACCAAGTCCAAGTCCAAGATTAAAGGTATTGTTTTCGTCGGAAACACTGAGTTCAGGAGAAATTTCATGCCGGTCTCGCGGACGGACAAAAATATCTGTCGGTATCATTGTACTCGTCAATGAATCGGAAAACCGTGGGTGGTCAATACGCACAGACTCAAACAAATCAAGGCGATTCAAACTTCGTTCGCTTGATATTGTTTTCCGCTTGCTATACAACTCTCCCTGCTCAAAATCAAGTTGCCGGATAATAAGTTCGGGAGTAATATCTTCTCGTGCAGGTTCGACATGGACAGTAACATCACCAAAAGCATAACGTTTTCCTGGCAATATTGTAATCGTCAATTGAAAATTATTTGTCGAAGCGCGATGAAATGCGCCCGAGCGTTCCTTATCAAATCGTGCTTGCGGGTACCCGTTTTCAGACAGGATGTTCAGGATTCTTGCAATTTCAGATTGTGCTTTCGGCGGTTCGTATGCCATTCCTTTCATGACAATTGGCTCAAATGCAATCTGTTCCCTCAAGTCTGTGGCAATGCTATCAAGTCCTAAATATTCAAGACTGTCAATCAGCGAATTGTTCCCTTCAATAATGTTATAGATTAGAGAACACGATTCATCAAGTGAATCGAACATAGTTTCTATCGCCACCGTTGTTCTGAAGTAACTATGATTTTTGTAGAAGAGAAGTAAGCGCTCTTTATCCTCATCAAGAATGGTTACATCAAGGTGTTCCGGCTTTGACCCGAATTTTTCACCCAACACCGAAAAGAAAAACTTGGAAACAGCGCCTGGCGTTTCTTTCGTAAGTATAACTTCCTCTAATTGGTCATCATCGAACGCATTGTTCCCTTCAAAAGAAATCGAAACAATTTCAAAATTAGAAATTGGAGTTGACTCTTGAGCAAATAATTTACTGCTTGCACAAGTCACTACGGTAAACAGGAAGAACGCGGATTGAAAAAACAATCTGCATACATTCCGGTAGGAAATATTTGTCTGACGTATTAACACAAGGTTGGCATAAACAAAAAACCCATCCTCAGAATACAAGGGATGGGTTTGATAGAACTCTTCTGATTTAATTATCCGTTACACTGAACAAAGTACACAAGAGACACGTTAGTATTCGTCGCTTTCGTCTCCGAAAAAGTAATCTGTGTCCGTAGGATAATCGGGCCATATATCTTCCATCTTTTCATACGGTTCTTCGGAATCTTCCAATTCCTGAAGATTTTCAATCACTTCAACCGGCGCACCGGTGCGTATAGAATAATCAATCAGTTCTTCTTTCGTTGCGGGCCATGGTGCGTCATCCAAATAGGATGCAAGTTCCATTGTCCAAATCATTGTTTTCCTTTCAACTTTTAAAATTCAATTACAAAACTGTTCATACTTGAAAAAGGTTCACTTTTTCAATTACCTCAGAATTATTTTGAAGCGATTTGCTTGTTATATTGCTGAGGTGTTAAATCGTTAAAGAAATAATCCAGGGGATTTTGTCTCACGCCGTTGTAATGCACTTCATAATGCAAATGCGGACCGCTGACAAGTCCACTGTTACCGCTTTTCGCAATCAAATCTCCGCGTTTGATGCGCTGACCTTCTTTTACAATAGTTTTGGAGAGGTGCCCATAAAGAGTCTCATAACCATAACCATGTTTGATAAGAAGAATCAATCCGTACCCACCGCCGCTATGACCGGCAAATTCTACAACACCATCTGCAGGGGCGTAAACCGGTGTTCCGATATCATTAATAATATCAACCCCCTCGTGAAACTTCGTAACACCGAGAACGGGATGTTTCCTCATCCCGAAATCTCCACGTTCATAATTACCAACCATCGGCAACAATGCAGGCAAATGCCTAAAGAATTCCTGATTGGATTGTTGCTTCCTGAGAATTTCTGCATAACTTTCTTGCTGCACTTTTACTTCGCCGGATATTTTTTCCAACATCGTGAATGTAGAATTCAACACATCATCGAACGCAGATGTAGTTACGCCGTCATTGGAATATTGTAATGAACCGCCAGTACCTCCAAGTTTCATATCGTCGTTCAATGGCGATAAGTTGACTTTCAAACGAAGTTCATTCCCTTGCGAGTCAATTTTCTCTAACGATTTCTGCAATTCTTCTACTTGGAGTTTCATCGTCAGAAGTTTTTCTTGTAACATTTTATTCTCAATTGATAATTGGGCAGCCCGCTCATGGCTGAATCCCAGAAAATCAAACACATAATAATCCGCACCTAAGAGAAAGATTAAAAACAAAACCACTGCTACCGATATACCACCGATGACTTTCGAACGGAACCAACGGATTTCTTTTAACCCCAACTGCTCAGGAGAATAAAAATAATATTTGAATTTTCGTTTCATAGATTGAGTATTGTGTAACTTAGTTAGACTTTCTAAAAAAGTTGGTCAAAGGTAATAAAATATTTCTTGCAAGTCAAGGGTTTTAATAATTTTTGTGATTTTATTCAAAATCATGCTCAAAATAGTCAATAACCCTATCTTCAATGTGTTTACTTTTCTGAGCAAGTACTTTATCTAAACGCTTTGAGAACTCTTTTGCTGCATCATAACCGTAATGTTTGAGTAAATAGTTCAACGCGATGACTTCACAAATGACAGTAACGTTCTTTCCGGGGAAAATTGGCAGTTTTATCCATTGAATCGGGACATCTAAGAGCATTATCGTCTCATCATCAAGGCCCGTTCTTGTGTATTCTTCGTCGGGACGCCATTCCATCAATTCAACGACAATTTCAACCCGCTTTTGGAAGCGAATAGCCCTGATTCCAAACATGCTTCGCACATCTATCAATCCAAGCCCGCGAATCTCCATGAAATGCTTGACGAGGTCTGTTCCTGCGCCCATGAGAATACCTTCTCCTTTGCGCGTCACAGTTACTACGTCATCAGCAACCAGGCGATGACCGCGTTCGATAAGGTCGAGAGCAATTTCGCTTTTCCCGATTCCCGAACGTCCGACTACCATCAAACCAATACCATACACATCAACGAAAGAACCATGTAACACACACTGCCGGGAAAATTGGTCATCCAGAAAATCGCTGAGGATGTACACTAACTTTGTCGTTTCGAGGGGAGTTTGAAAAATGGCAACTTGCTTTTCTTTTGCAAGGGCTACAAACTCTTCTTCCACAGGATTATTATTGGTGATAATGATGCATGGTAACTCAAACTGCAACAAGGTCCGAATCGAATTCAGGCGTTCTTCTTTCGTCAATTGTTGGAGATATTTCATCTCTGTATTCCCGAATATCTGTACGCGATCGAAAGTAAAAAGTTGCACATACCCGGCTAATGCTAACCCAGGACGGTGAATATTATTGTCTGTAATTTCGCGATGTAATCCGACATCACCGGTTAACGGAGCTAATTTCAGTCTTTCTTTGTTCGCCTCAAGGAAAAATCCAACGGTGATACTCTTTTTCCGCGTTTCCTTGATGTTGTTCAGTTTCATTCATCATCTCCGGAAACATCCACGGGCGTTTTCTCCTTGACTTTCCGAAGCGTCTTTTTATTTTTCATAATCTTTTTCGCTTTATGCTTACCCAACTGACGTTCGATTTTATCAATTGACATATCAATGGATTTATGAAATTCTTTCGATTTTTCCTTTGCAGTCAGTACGGCATTCAGTACATGTACTTTCACTTCCGCGACTTTAACGCTTGGGTCTTTGCCTTCATAACTAAGAATGATATCGCTCCGAACGATTCCGTCGTAATGTTTGTCTAATTTTTTCAGTGCGGTCAATGCATGATCGCGGATGTCTTGATGTGGTTTAAATCTTCTTGCTGTAAAATGTATGTCCATAAAGAACTCCTGTTATAATTATTTTTTTATGCTTTGGGATGAGCTAACTCATACACCTTTTTCAAACGCTCGACTGTAACATGCGTGTACAATTGAGTCGTTGAAAGATTTTCGTGACCTAATAATTCCTTCACGGCTCTCAAATCTGCGCCGTGGTTTAGCATGTGCGTCGCAAACGTATGACGTAACACATGCGGACTTTTCTTTTCAATCTCGGAAACCTTGCCAATGTAACTGCGAACGAGACGGTACACTGCTTCTGGATAAATTCGTTTGCCATGCTTCGTCAAAAAAAATGCTACTCTGTCATCGTCATCAGTTTTTTCGGAATACAATTCCTGCCGGTGTGCCTGATAGAGTTTCAACGCTTCCATCGCTTTTCTTCCGACGGGAACGACTCGTTGCTTGTTTCCTTTACCGAGAACTTTCATGGTTCCGTCGAATACATCAAGATGATAGATGTTCAACCCGACAAGTTCATTCAAACGAATTCCCGTTCCGTAGAGCAATTCCAGAATTGCTTTATCTCGCAATCCCTCCGTGGTTGAAGTATCCACCATTTCCATCATGTTGTTGATTGATGATTCTTCAACGAACACAGGAAGATGATTCTCTAACTTTACAGAAACGACATTCGATGCAGGATTTATTTCAACAATCTTTTTCTTTTTCAAATATTTGAAGAACGAGCGAACGGCGGCAAGTTTCCGGGCGACGCTTCGCTTACTCAACCCTTTGTCCTGTAAATCCCAAAGGAAATCTCTCACCGTGTAATGACTCACTAATTCCAGTTCGATGGATTCCATCATGATGTAATCCCTGAACTGATTCAAATCATCTTCATAGGCAACAACAGTGTGCGATGAATATTGCTTTTCTTTCAAAAGATAATCGAAGAAATCGAACATCAGATTCTGCAGATATTTTTTATCCTGCTTTGGCAAGTGGTTCCTTTTCAACTTCCGCTTTACATTCGGGACAAACAAGATATTCACCGCGTTTTGCAGAATACTTGCTTAACATATATGAAGAACCGCACGTATCGCATTTCGTGCTCACCGGCTTGTGCCATGAAGCAAAATCGCATTCAGGGTAACGAGAACAACCGTAGAATGCTCGTTTACGCTTTGTCTTCCGTTCAATAACGTCACCGGTCGTACACTTCGGACATGGAATCCCTAAACCAATTGGTCTGATATTTTTACACGTCGGATAGTTCGAGCATCCTAAAAATGTCCCGAACTTACTTGACTTCACCAACAGGTCGCCGCCGCAAAGTTCGCATTTCAATCCGACAAGATGTTGCTGTGCCGCTTGCTCTCCCGGTAACGGTTTAGCATTCTTACAGGTTGGATACCCGGAACACGCCATAAACCGTCCGTTTCTTCCCCACTTGATAACCATGTGCTTGCCGCACTTCTCACAAACTTCTTCCGTTTTTTCTTGTGTGGCTTTTTTCATCTCAGCAACTTTCAGCGTTGCCTTATCTAACGATTTGCTGAACGGTAAATAAAAATCGTCCATCACTTCTTTGTACTCTTGCTTACCGTTTGCGATTGTGTCGAGTTCATCCTCCATCTTCGCCGTGAATTTCACATTGAAAATATCGGGAAATGTTGCAGTCAACATTTTGTTGACGCCCATGCCGAGTTCAAGAGCAAACAACCTTCGTTCCTGCTGTTCGACATATTTTCTGTCGAGAATTGTTCCGACGATGGATGCGTATGTACTTGGTCTCCCGATACGAAGCGATTCAAGCATTTTCACTAAACTTGCTTCCGTATAACGTGGCGGCGGCTTCGTCTCATGGCGATGTGGCACAGCGCTCAATAATTTCGCATCCTGCCCTTTCGTCAGATTTTCCGGCAGAATCTCGTCTATCATTTCTGCGTCTTCATCCTCCACAACATCAGTTTCGTCCCGGCTATCATCGTACACTTGCAGGAAACCACGGAACAAATACTTTGATGCTGTTGCTTTGAATTGATATTTTCCCCCTTCAACAATTACTGTCGTTGTCTCAATCACTGCGGCTTCCATCTGACACGCAACAAACCGATTCCAAATTAATTCGTACAGTCGGAACACATCTTTGTCCAAATATTTCCTGACAAAATTCGGTGTGTATTTCATCGAGGTCGGTCGGATTGCTTCGTGCGCATCCTGCGATGCTTTCTTTTTATAGACATTCGCGTGCGACGGTAAATAGTCCTTGCCATAGTTATTGAAAATATATTCCCGCACTTCACTCACAGCATCAGCGCTGATACGTGTCGAATCGGTACGCATATAGGTAATCAAACCAACTAAACCTTCTTCACCGATTGCAATACCTTCATACAACTTTTGTGCGGCTTTCATCGTCTTCGATGCGGACATGCGAAGTTTCCGCGATGCCTCTTGTTGCATCGTACTCGTGATAAACGGTGGCAGTGGATTTCGTTTCGACTCGCGCTTCTGATAATCTGCAATCTCGTACGATTGCTGTTTTATATCTTCAAGATAATTCTGCGCTTCGTCTTCCGAGGGAATGAATGTATATCTGTCTTTCGTTCCTTTGTGTTCAATTTCGAGCAACGTTTCTTTTGCAGGAACAATTAAATCTCTTCCATCAATCTTAAAGAGTTTCGCGTAGAACGGCTTCTTCTGACTTGTAACAAATTCACCGACGATAGACCAATATTCCTGCGCACGGAAGGCACGAATTTCTTCCTCGCGTTCACAAATCAAACGAAGGGCAACCGACTGTACTCTTCCTGCTGATAACCCGAAGAAAAATGTTTTCCAGACAAGCGGGCTGACTTTGTATCCAACAATCCTATCCATGATACGTCGTGCGCGTTGCGACGCAACTAAATTCTCATTGACTTTTTCCGGGTGCTTCATCGCTTCCGTGACCCCTTTTTGTGTTATCTCATGAAACAACACACGGTAAATCGGTTTACCGTTACCGCTAATTTCTTCGGCAATGTCGGCTGCGATGGCTTCTCCTTCGCGGTCAGGGTCGGTTGCAAGATAAATAGATTCAGATTTCTCTGCGGCATCTTTCAACTTTTGAATGACTTCTTCTTTTCCTTCAATCGTTTGAAACGTGGGGACATATCCCGCTTCTATATCTACTCCGATTTTACTTTTCGGAAGATTTTTTATATGTCCGACAGAAGCATGGACAATATATTCTTTGCCTAAATATTTATTAATCGTCTTCGCTTTCGAAGGCGACTCAACAATGATTAAAGATTTTTCCATTTCCCTTGTAATTACCGCTATTGAATTGTATCGTTACCGCTGAGCATGATTTGCCCGCGGCGTTGGTCGAACGATTCCACGCTTGTGAAGAGTATCGAACTGACAATTGATTGAATTTCGGGCGAAGTCAATTGCTCATACCCGCTTAACATTGCCCGCTCTATCACCAATTCCAATTCATGGTCAGACAGGATATTTAATTCGCGTAGTTGAATCAGATAACCATGCGCATCCTGACTTAAGATATACCGTTCTGCGGGATGTAGAACCCGAAACGATGGCGGACGAAAATCCGGTTTTCTATCAGCGATGTCGCGCTCCGGTTTAAGGCGTTCGTACAACCAACTAATCGCAGTACTGATTTCGGATTGCGTGTATCCTTTCCGCTCAAGCGCTTTGAAATCTATCTCGCCAATCGGCTTATTCGATTTCCGAACTTCATTTAGTACATAAATTAATATTTCAACTATTTTTTCATGCATGGAAATATTCCAATCCTGAATTCCCTAAATAATACTCTTCTCTTTTGTTCATACGAAGTTTTTTCTTCGGAGTGTCATCTTCATATCCAAGTAAGTGCAAGGTCCCGTGAATTACCAATCTCCCAAGTTCATTGATGAGCGAGACCCCGTACTCCTTCGCTTGTCTTTTTGCCTGTATAACATTTACATAAACCTCCCCTTCAAGTTTCGTTTCTTGTTTGTCTGACAAACAAAAACTTAAAACATCGGTTGTATAGTGATGCTGTAAATATTCTGTATTTAATTTCGTCATCACGTTATCGTCTATAAAAACAACATTAACTTCTGCATTTCGATTTGCTTCACCGGATAAAACAGTTTGAACTAATTTAATGGTTTCCTGAGTACTAATATCAAATTGTTTCTGCATTGAAAAGACGGTTACTATTTGTTCCTTTTGATTTTCTTTTTTGAAGTTTTTTTTTCCTCGAACAACGGCTCGGTAAGCGAAAGAGCAATTCCCGATAGCATCACCTGTGGTCCTAACTTGGTAAAGTCACCCGAAAGGATCGTCCGGTCAACATTTGCATAAAGCGAGCAACCGCCTTCCTTCTCAATAATCAATCCCGACATTTTTCCATCTTGCTCACCGATGAACGTGACTTCATTCAACAATTCACTAATGACAAACCCAGAACAAAAATGAAGTTGCAGATGTGCCGTCGGCGTATATACGGAAATTAAGTTTCCGATAGAACTTCCGATGGAAATATTTGGATATATTTCAAGAGCAAGTTTCCGCGAAGGGTCATTCGGTTTCACAACAAAACGAATATTGTTTCCCATTTGTTTCGCCGGGACTCCTAATGCTTTTGCCAGTTTTTTAAAATCAGATTTTTTAAATTCAAATGCCATTGTTTTTAAACCAATTGCTAAGACGAAAAAACCCGACAGTAGCCTTGACAGGTCAGACTATCGGGGTTAATAATAATTGTTATTGTAATTCTGTTTGATTTCAGCACATTTGTTAAAAATTCAGTCACTCACTTTTTATCCTAATACTTTTGTGCAAATATAACACCTTACAAGGATGTTTTCAAGTCTTTTATATAAAAAAGATGTAAAAATAATTAGTCCGTGTACGATTATACTTCAATTTCCAGACCTTCAGAGGCGGCAAGACAATCAAAATTGTAGTGACGGTTTGCAATTTCTTTTTCACATTTTTTCAAAATATCATCTACTCGTTCATCGCTGTGTGACGGGTCGTGGTGAAAGAGAATGAGTCGCTTCACATTTCCTTCTGCCGCTACATTCAATGTAAAGAGATAATGAGAATGACCCCATCCAACGCGGTCAACATATTCTTCCGGGGTGTATGTTGCATCATGAATTAGAACATCGGCATTTTTGACAAAATCAAAAATGACCTTGTTTGGATTGCTTGGGTTTCGCGAATATTTTTCGATGATGGCTTTCTCAACTTTTTTCAAGTCGTGGGCAACTCTCTTATCGTACGGTTCATTATCACTGATATACACGATAGATTTTCCGTTTTGCGTTATACGATATCCCATTGCAAACGTAGGATGATTCACATAACAGGTTTGAACCTTCGCGCCGAACACTTCAAACTCTTCCTCCACAACCTTACGAAAACTGAATGTTGCTTTCAATTCATTTAATTGAATTGGAAAGTAAACACTGTTCATCTGGTCAGCAATCATTTTTTGGAGTGTGACTTTGTTGTTTTCACCCCCAACGATGGTGAAATAATTTCCGGAAACAAACGCCGGTTTGAAAAACGGAAATCCTTGAATGTGATCCCAATGTGGATGCGAAACGAAAATGTACGCGTTGATGGATTCACCTTTTTCCATCAATTTGTCACCGAGATTTCTGATGCCTGTTCCGCCATCAAGAATGATGAGTTTATCATCATTGAGCCGTAGTTCGATACAAGGAGTATTTCCCCCGTAACGAACCGTATGTTTTCCGGGCGTAGGAATTGAACCGCGAGTTCCCCAAAATTTTAGGCGCATAATATCACCGTTAGGTTTGTTGACGATATTGTTTTACATATTCTTTATAGTTCGACGCAGAATCTTCAATCATCTTCCGTTCATCGTCTCGTAAGCGGCGAACAATTTTTCCAGGAACTCCGGCAACAAGAACACCGGATGGGACTTTCATGTTTTCCATAACAACTGTTCCTGCGGCAATGAGTGAATACGATTCAACGAGTGCGTTATCCATTACGATAGCGCCCATACCGATGAGACATGTATCCTGAATCGTACAAGCATGAAGAATCGCGCCATGACCGACCGTAATATGTGAGCCGAGAATGAGCGGGTATGTTTCATGCCGTACATGCAAAATACATCCATCCTGAATATTTGTGTTTTCACCGATGCGAATATAATTCACATCTCCGCGAATGACTGCATTGAACCAGACACTGCTTTCTTTTCCAATTTCTACATCACCAATAATTTCCGCGCTCTCAACAAGAAACACGCTCGGATGAATTTTTGGTGTTATCCCTTTGAACGAGTGAATCATCAATCATCCTCGCCGCGCGGCGGATTCCAACCAGCGCGTTTCCATTTCATCAACTCAATACGAACGTTTCCAATCAAGACTTTCATCTTCGCCAAAATCGGGACACGTGCCTCATCATTACTAAACCATCCTTCAAAATCTCCGGTCATTCCGAAAATTCCGACAAAATCTGCTCGACCATCAAAACGAACAACATCAACAGGGTAATCTACAGCATCAATTTCCTCTGTTGTCCGTTCATTCATAAAATTTAAGAATGTACTAACCTTCTGTTCCTGAATTATGGTCGGAACTGTCACCTTATGCTGATACCTCACATGCGAGCGGGCAAAGAAAAACAATGATAATCCGTCTTGAAAAAAAGTATCTAACGGAACTGTTTGCTGTTTGTGAATTGATTCTGTCCCGAACTCTCCTTGCGTTATATCCATGGAATGTTTTTCATAATCCATTTCGTACGTAATGTGCCACCATTTTTTTTCATCTTTCGTACGCGCACGAAACCAATCCGAACAAAGCGGAGGACTTATTTTTGTCTCATAAATTGTATGCAAATCTACAAATGGCACGCCTTTGTAAGAATCAATATATGCAATAGCGCTATAAAGAGTTTTTCCGTTTTCTTGAAATTTATCAACAATCTTTATCCGTACCTGACCGATGTCAAGAAATGCGTAACTGACGTTGTATGTCAATTCCTCACCGATCTGAAACAGTAATGAGTCGCTCGATTCCCATGTTCTCTTATACTCAATACTTTTTGTATTTCCGGCATTGAGATTCGATGCCAGCAATACCAGCATCATCAAAAATATATTTATACTCTGACGAGTAATATTCTTCATAGTTCTCAAACTAACACTTAATGCAATCCTGCAATTTTTTCTGCTTCAGGAAACAACGTCAATGCCTTTTGAAATTGTCTATCTTCAGCAAGGATTACAGGATAGGAGCCTTCATTACCCCAGATGTTTCGGGCAATTTGCGCCTTGATATACGCCTTGATAAACCCGGTGTCGGTTACAAATTCTTCTTCATTTTTCTTGATATCTTTCTTCGTAGCAATTTCAATACACTCAGAAACCATTTCATCCGTTACCTTGAAATCTTTCATAAACTTTGAAAAATCAGATTCAAATTCATCACGGATTTTTTTACCGTTTCTCTCCATGTACTTCGTTCCGTAATCAAGGAATATTACTTTACGGCGAAGTTCTGCTGTGTAGTTAGTCAATTTCCCGGATTTAATTATATAGTCAGGAGTAATTCCACCACCACCCAACACTGTCCTTCCACCCGACGTTTTGAATTCAGGTCGTGACGAATCATTTTCAACCGAATGTTCTACATTTTCCCCTTCTACTTCTTCAATGTCGGCATGACGATAAGCAGTTCTATCTTTGTTATCGTATGGTCGTTGAATCAGTCTTCCTGAAGGCGTATAGTATTTTGCAATCGTTAAACGGAACGCTGATTTGTCAGGTAAATCAAATTGACGCTGGACTAATCCTTTTCCGAAGGTCGTCTCACCGACAATTAATCCTCTGTCCCAATCTTGCATTGCGCCTGAAACAATTTCGCTTGCAGATGCAGAACCGCGATTGACAAGAACGATGAGCGAAACATCGGTAATCTTTCCGCTTCCGTCGCTTGAATAATCCTCATTGAATCTTTCAATCCGTCCTTTTGTATAAACGATTTTCTTGTTACCGGGTAATAATTCATTTGCCATTTTGAACGCTTGTTCAAGATACCCACCGCCGTTATCACGCAAATCAAGCATCAATTTTTTCATCCCCTTACTGCGTAACTTATCAACTGCCTTGACAAATTCATCGTGCGTTGTTGCTGAAAAACGATTGACACGGATATACCCGATTGTTTCATCAACCATAAAAGAAACATCAACACTATAAAGCGGAATTTTGTCACGTGTAATATCGAATTCTATCAACCCTTTTTCGTCAGCTCGGACTATGGAAACTTTGACATGAGTTCCTTTCGGACCGCGTAGCTTTTTAGGAACATTCTCTCGTGTTATTCCTACTGAACTTGAGTCATTGATTTTGACAATTTTATCACCCGCCATTATTCCTAACGCTTCACTCGGTCCGCCCGGAATAGGCGAAACAACAAGCAACGTATCATTGATGATATCAAACTCTACTCCGATACCTTCAAACGCGCCTTGAAAATCTTCTGTAACGCGTTCTAATTGCTTAGGTGGAATATAAATGGAATGTGGGTCAAGTTCTCCCAGTACACCGTTGATAGCCGATTCAACTAATTTCGGAGTATCAACATCTTCAACATAAAATTTTTCAGTAATGCTTAGTACTTCTTTAAATTTATTCAGCTGCTCGAAAAGATTATCGCCCGAAATCAGGCTATCGAGTTGCATTCCTAAAAGAAGAGCAAGAATGCACAATATGGCTGTAATTGAGAAAGAAAACCGTTTTTTCATGATATTTTAAAAAATTCTATGTGAGTATATCTAAAAATCGTTTGAAAGGCAAATGAAGAAGTCACAGCCAAAATGACAATTGTCTAATTTGAGTTTATTCAACCTTAAATCAGGGCAATCCACCATTTGGGTAGACCATTGCTTTTCCGATAACTGTAAAGAGAAATGGTGACACAGAAATTACCTCGAGATTTTTAAAGACTGACAATTCACCTTGAACGATCATTTCTTCCGGGTCTGAACAGATAACTTGATATCCGAGATGTCTTGCACATTCACGTCGAAACGCATAGACATAATTCATCTCTCTCGGAAAATAAACGCTATCATCCCCTTTCAGATTCCAGTAGAATTGAAACCCAATCTGTTGACCGGGGAGTAGCATCATTTTTTTGTTTGAAATAAGATCTTGATTCAAAAAATCTCGCTCGCCAAACTCAATCGTCCGCTCCCGCCCTGGATTACGAAGCCATGAGATTTTCATCGTCCCGCGAATATTTACAGTATCGAAAAATACTTCATCATAAATATTTTCACCGACAAGTTTAATCCGAATCATCTGTGCACCCGGCGGTGCAATTCTATCTGCAAGTTGTTCAACAAGTTCAACCTTTACTGAAAGTACTTTTTCCGGTGGAACATACACAGGTAATTCTTCCTTACAGGAGAGTGAAAACATTCCTACGAAAAGAAAGAAAAGAAAAACACTACGCAAAGGAGTTGTTGTTGAGTGTTGAAAATTCATCATAGTCATTTCTTCTATCGAACTACTTTCCATTGTGTGACAGCAGATTTTCTAAATATCATCACACTCATCGCATTGAGAAACCACAAGCCACTGATGTAAAGGTAACCGAATTTCCGATACCTTCTCGGTGACTCTCGAACCGTAAGAGCGTGTTCAAAAATAACGTTACCGAATTTTTTCAAACGAGTAAAGATATCGAAATCTTCTCCGGCAACCATTTGTTCATTAAATCCGCCCACGCGTTCAAAATAAATTTTTTTTATGATTTGACACTCTCCTCTCCCCATTCCGATTCCAATAATATTCAGCAGATAAAAATATTTGTTGTAGAATTGATGAAATACTTTATCGACCAGTGTTTCTTCCTGATGATACACCCGAACATTACATGTTACAGCAATTGCATTTCGTTTTTCGAGCGTTTGATGGAGAGTTTGAAAAAAATGTTCGATGTTTTCAATCATTACATCAGCATCAATGAACATGAGAATATCCCCTTCTGAAATTGTAGCACCGAGATTTCGCCCCATAGCAATCGTCTGAGGTGTTACCTCGTTCGAGTCAATAACCTTATCAGCGTTTTGATGAGCGATTTCAAGAGTCCTGTCTGTACTACCGCCATCACTCACAATAATTTCAAGTTGAAAACGCTCTCGTAATTGTGGAGTGAATTGAGAAAGTGTCTTCTCCAAAACTCTTTCTTCACTTAATGTTGGGATGATAATACTGATTCTCGGCTTCATCACTATTCTCTGATTACATTTCGTACTTAATGCCAAATGCAACCCTTCGTAATTCATAGTACGCTGAAGGATCGGCTAATTGTCCTCCGATTTTGCCATTGGCATCAGCCCATCGAGCATTGAACGAATTGAATAAATTATTGACGCTTCCATAAAACATCAGAGCAGTTCCCGGAGTAAGGAGAAGTCGTTTCGAGAATTTCATGTTCAGTGTACTACTGGATGGAAGACGTTCGTTGTTCGGAATGAACACTCTTGTTGTATCAAGCGCTGTAAAACCATCGCGGGTCGGGAAATATGTGTAGGGCTTACCCGTACTGTACGACCACATGATGTTCCCGGAAATATCGAACGGTAAATTCAAATCCAATTCAATTTTTAATGAGTGAGTCTGGTCCCAACTTAACGGGTACGGAGTGTTCGCGACCGGAAATCCCCACTGATGCAAATTGATACCTTGGTCAACATAATCGCTTACGCCTTCCGTTCGCATAAGCGTGTACCCGATTGAACCGGCAATATCTTCACTTCGATGGCGCATAAAAACCACTTCGATTCCTTCAGCATTCGCAAATGCATTGTTCACGTACTCAGCAAAACCATAGTCACCGGCAGAACGTGCTTTCGATGCCAGGAACGTTTTTGAATCTATCTGGTCAATAAATTCTTTTTTGAAATACGTAAGACTGACCATGTCTTTCTCATCAAACCCATACTTGAATCCGATTTCCCAGGCATGTGTGCGTTCGGGTTTCAAATCAGGATTTCCCACAAGTACGTTAACGCCACTCCGCAGCTGCGATGGATTAATTCCCGAATACAAATAATCAAACAAGGGAAATTGAAAATAGTGTCCGTAATTCATCACCACCAAAACATTCCATGTCAGAGGAAACGACAACCCCATACGCGGTGAAAGTTGTTGCTTCATTGATGCCTTCACAAACTTGGTGAGTTGTGTTTGATATTGACCGTTTGCCGAATCAACAAGAACATTTTCAACAACCGGCCGTTCGCTCGAAGGGTCAAGAAAATCCCATCGGAAACCAAGATTCACTGTCGCTCCGTCTGCTTCAACCTGTAACTTATCCTGCAAATAAATTGCACCCGAACGAGGATAATATTGATAACTTGTACTAAAATTCAACAACGGCTCATCAACTAAAATTTTCCCGAAATATGTTCGCTGAGGTTCGTACTTTACGAGGTCGGAAAAAATATCATACTGGTTGATTTCAAACCCGAACTTCAGCAAGTTGAGTGGATTCGGTTGAATTACCAAGTCGCCCTTCGCAGTCATAATATTTTGTTTCGTCTCAGCCCACCACGCTCTGTTTCCACTCACAACATATTGTAGAAAGAAATCATAATTATACGGCGTCAGGTCAAGAGAATTTTTGTCTCCATCGCCTATGCTGTTAAATAAATACGAGTAACTCAAATTCAGTGAATAATGTACATCGTCAGAAAGCGTGTGTGAGAACAGTATTGAAGTTCGGTCAGATGTTCGACTCCGTCCCGGTAAACCATCAAGGTTAAACCTCCAACTAAATTCATAATCTTTCCATTTTCTGAATGAGTAAATTGTTTGGGCAGACAATCTCATTTTCGAAGTGATGCCATAATCCAATTTCGTCATCCCACTGAAATCATTTGTAATGGGCGAATCAAAAAACTTTGTGAAGTCCTGCCACCATCGTGTATCATCCGTGTGATATGTGTTCGCACTAAAATAATGCAATTGCTCGCGAACAATCGGACCGGATAACGTCAGTTCGGCTTCTGTTGTTTTGTTGTGTTGAGAATTCCAATCACCTGCGAGCCAGTTATCTTTTTCTATTCGAAGAATGGAAGAGTGTCTGTCGTTACCGCGCTTTGTAATGATGTTCACAATTCCTGAGAGGGCATTACCATATTCCGCTTCGTAACCTCCTGTCTGAACAGAGAATTCCGTAATAGAACTTTTCGGAAGGGATGAAGTCATCCCGCCGGAAATGACATTTTGCAACGGCAGTCCATCAACAAGATAAACTACCTCAGACGCTTTACCGCCGCGAACGTTCCCCTCAGCAGTTACACTCGGAAAGAGTGACATTAATTCCTGAACATCACGTACGGGAAGTTTTTCCACCTGAGAACCACCGTAGGAAAAATTCGTGCTCGTAACATCTTTTTCAATTAACGGGCGCTCGGCGGTAATTTCCATCTCTTTCAGTTCAAGAGTAGATTGTGACAGCGTAACGGTCAAGGTCGTCCTTAAATCAGGGCGAATAACAACGCCGCGCATGACTGTTGATTGGTATCCAACGCTGGTAAATCGAACATCGTATGTTCCGGCATCAACATTACTAATCATGAATCTTCCTTCGACATCGGTTGCAGCGCCGATACTCGTTCCGATGATTAACACGCTGACGCCAATAAGAGGGTCATCCGTGTCTTTATCAATTACTTTCCCATCCAAAATTCCTTTCGTTCCCGCATGGAGAAAACCTCCTAAAAACAGGATTGAAAAAAATACAGATATATGTTTTATCATCTCAATGTTCCGGCTTCATCTGAGGGAAGAACAGCACATCACGAATTGAATCCTGATTCGTTAATACCATTGTCAGTCGGTCAATGCCGATTCCAAGTCCTGCAGTCGGAGGCATTCCGTACTCCAATGCCCGGAGGAAATCTTCATCAAGCATCTGTGCTTCTTCATCTCCCTTGTCTTTCAATTTCATTTGTTCTTCAAAGCGATACCGTTGGTCAAGCGGGTCGTTCAACTCACTGAATGCATTGCACAATTCATGAGCATTGACAATCACCTCAAACCGTTCGACAAGTCCTGCTTCGGTGCGATGGCGTTTCGCGAGCGGCGACATTTCAATCGGGTAATCAGTGATAAATGTCGGTTGAATTAATTTCGGTTCGACAAACTCAGAGAAGATTTCATCAATCATTGAACCCCAACTCATTCCCGGTTCAATTTCCAGATGCAATTCTTTCATCACTTTCTTGACATCTTCCTCAGTCGTTCCGCGAAGATTTCTTCCTGTGTATTCTTTGATTGCATCAAACATTGTTATGCGTTTCCATGGCGGGGTAAAATCAATTTCGTTCTCTCCGACCTTACACTTCATCGAACCGTTCACTTCGAGCGCAACCATACTCACCATTTGCTCGACCAAATCCATCATCCATTTGTAATCTTTAAATGCGACATAGAGTTCAAGCATCGTAAACTCAGGATTGTGCGAACGGTCCATTCCTTCATTTCGAAAATCTTTGGAAAATTCATACACTGCATCGAAGCCGCCTACGATGAGTCGCTTGAGATACAATTCATCCGCGATGCGCATGTACAAATCAATATCGAGTGCGTTGTGATGGGTAATGAACGGTCGGGCAAACGCACCGCCGTACATCGGCTGAAGAATAGGCGTTTCAACTTCCAGGTACCCTCGTTCATCAAAGAACTTCCGAATCGTGTTCATGATTTTTGTTCTTTTGATGAATACTTCCTTCACTCCTTGATTCACAATCAAATCAACATAACGTTGACGATAGCGCAACTCTTTGTCGGAAAACGGGTCAAAAACTTGCTTGTTCCCTTGCTCATCTACTTTTTCTTTGACAATCGGTAGTGGTCTCAGCGATTTTGAAAGTAACTCGAATTTCTTTGCATGAATGGAAATTTCTCCCATTTTCGTCCGGAAAACATAACCTTCCACTCCGATGATGTCACCAATATCCAACAACCTGAATGATTCGTATGAATCACCTACTTCATCCCTTTTCAGATAAACCTGAATTTTCCCTTGAGAATCCTGAACGTGACAAAACGAGGCTTTTCCCATACGACGTATGGACATAATTCTCCCGGCGACAGATACATTCTGTTGAGGGGCATCATCTTCGAACTGAGAAAGTATTTCGTGTGAGAAATGTGTTCTGGGAAATTCGTACGGATAGGGATTGATGTTTTGCCGTCTGAGTTCTTCCAACTCCTCACGGCGTCGTTTCATCAACTCGTTCATCTCATCAACGTGAGATGGAATGGTGTTTTGTTCTTGGGTTTGTTCGGACATTCTGAGTAATTATTAAAAGGGAGTCAAATATAGAAAGATTTCGTTGGACTATCAAAACAAAAACCCATCCCGTCCTGCGGAGCGGGACGGGATGGGTTAGAACATTCACTTGTAATTATTGTGATTAATGAAATTTACACAACATCATCACAATAGTTTCAAAAAGAACAAGTGTAAATTACCGCATCAATACGGTCTTCTTCAAATCGCTGAAGGAACCGGCGGATAATTTATAGAAGTAAATACCACTCGGCAAATTCGATGCATCGAACTCGACCGACTTGTATCCTGCTTCTTGAACTCCATCAACCAATGTTGCAACTTCCTGACCGAGGAGGTTGAACACTTTCAACGTGACATATTCATCATTTGGTAATGAATACTTAATCAACGTTGTCGGGTTGAAGGGATTCGGGTAACTCTGGCTCAGTGAAAATACTGTCGGCTTTGCATCAACTACATTTTCTGATGCCTGAGGCGGAGGCGGAGGTAATTCATTCGTCGGGACAATCTTGATTGCGTTCTTTGCATTAAACGTGCAGGGATTGCAAACAGTCAGAGTTCCTGCTGATGAAGATTTCACCCAATATGCTTTTCCTGGTTCAATAACACTTGCTACGTTGTAGCCATTGTCATATGCAAAGAATTGTGATGTTACAATTCCACCGGGTGTGCTGGTGATGGTATTTGTCAACACGTTCGTGCTGATAGAACCAATCATATTCCAACCTGCTTCTACTGTAAAATCATCGGAAAGAATGCTTGTACCATTGACCTGAACAGATTGAGCGCCTGAGAATTTTAGCCAGTAGCCTGGACCATTTGCCAATGTTGCAGTTGCGGCATATCCACCGGCATTACTGAATCCGAATGCATCGGTTGTTGCTGTCGGGAATACTGCTGTCTTTGCATAATTTGTAACTTCGCGAGGAACGGAAACCATATTCCATTTATCTGCAATTGAGAGGACTGTACCTTCTACTGCATTCGTCATTTCCGAACTACCCATTTGACCAAAGGTATCAACAACGGTCGCACTGACCATGAAGCGAGTGAAATTCAGTATGTGGTTGCTACCAAATCCATTTTCGTTATCGTTGCCACCTCCGTTGTTTACTGCATCAGCGAAGTTAGCGCCGTATTTATACTGCGGTTGTAATGTTGTATATGCGCTAAAGGTAATATCCTTTGAGAAGATACCATCAGATGAAGTTACGTCACCGTTTGTTCCATCATCATAGAGTTGAATCATTCTCACTGCATGACTATCGGGCCAACCATCACCGGGCCACTGTAACGGTAACGCACTTCCGGCGATGTGAACAGTATTAATTACAGGGAATGGATTTCCACTAATTGCAGAAACTGCGCCCGGCATATACACTGTAAACTTTACCGTGCATGCCTGATTCAACACTGTTTCCAACGTTCCATTGTTAAACGAGCCAGAATATTCTGCAAGTCCTGCGTCGTATTGACTTTGTGAAATGTTGAACTTTCTGTTGTCAATACTTTCCCAATTATTATCCTGATACCAGAATTTAAATTGGATTTCATCACAAAGCATGGACATTCTGGGGAATATCGCTTCATAAATATCCGGGTTCAATGGATTAGGAGTCATAATAGTAGTCATAGAAGCCCAGCCATTGAAGTTACCATTTACAGAAACCGTATCAGTGTTCGGGTCGAATCTTCCTGACAATCGTTCCAATTCCATATTGCAGGAGAAGACGAGGTCAACATTGACTGCGGTTGTTGGCGGACATGCATCTCTGTCAAAGAAATCAGTAAACGAACCACCATCTACGTTTGTGATGGTACGATGCGGGTCTCCTTCCCAAACATCACCTGGATTATAATGAAACTTAAAATTAAGAACTTCGTTCCCTGCTATATCCACTGTTACAGTATATATTGAATCGTTATTACCATCAGTCATGGTAATTGGATTTGTGCCCCAATTTGTAAAATTACCTCGCACACTAACAGTAGAACCTACGGGATTAAATGTTCCTTTTAATGCCTTTATGCTCATATCAACATTAAATGTATAAGCATATTTTGCATTTGACTTAGGTGAATTCCCCATCTTTCCGAATGTATCAGAAACGGTAACTTGAGTCATGTAGCGAGTCATATTCAAGATATGATTACTACCGAAACCGTTCTCATTATCATTACCACCTCCATTATTAACTGCATCAGCAAAATTGGCACCATATTTAAACTGAGCGCTGAGAACAGTATAAGCAGGAATTGTCAAATCCTTTGAATACCAACCATCTGCAGCAGTTTCATCACCGTTGGTTGCGTCATCATATAGTTGAATCATTCTCACTGCATGGCTATCGGGCCAACCAGTGCCGGGCCACTGTAATGGTGCAGCGCTTCCAGCAATGTGAACTGTATTGATAACTGGAAATGGATTACCAGAAATTGCAGAGATTGCACCCGGCATATAAACCTTGAACTTTACAATACAAGGTTGGTTTAAGACCGTTTCTAATGTTCCATTGTTGAACGAACCTTCGAAGCTCACAAATCCATCATCATAAACACCTTGAGTGATTTCAATCTTTCTATTATCAACACTCTCCCAGTTGTCACTCTGGTACCAGAATTTGAATTGAAGCTCATCACAGACCATCGAACTTCTTGTGATCGTTGCTTCATAGATGTCGGGATTTAATGGATTCGGTGTCATGACAGTTGGTGTGCCACCCCAATCATTGAAGTTTCCTCGTACCTGAACTGCATTTGTGCCGGGATTAAATCTTCCTGAAAGTCTTTCTAATTCCATGTTGCAGGAAAATGTAACTTCAATATCTTTTGCAACTGTTGGCGGACATTCATCGTTATCGAAATATGCTTCATAAAAACCACCGCCGCTTGGAACAGTGTACTGGCGATTAGAAACGCCTTCCCAATGATCATCCGGATTGTAATGGAATTTAAATTGGATTGCTGTAGAAGCTGGAATATCAACTGTAACTGTATAGATGGAATCATTGTTCCCATCTAACATGGTTACGGGATTAGTTCCCCAATCAGTAAAACTACCACGAACAGAAACTGTCGCGGTTGTGGGATTAAAGGTGCCTTTCAATGCTTTTATCTTCATGTTCACACGGAATTCAACATCATCCGCGTACACAAAGTTAAATGCAAGAAGAGTCACTAAAATGAGAGTAACTATTTTCATTGTTTTTCTCCTCGTGAGTATAAATTGTTATTAATGTAAGTTAAAATAAGTAAGACTAAAATCTTGCGTTAAACGAACCTGAAAACGCGATTAAGTATAACTGCTTTTTTATAAAATTACAAGGAACATTTCATATTTTTCTTTCAAAAAAAAGTAGTTCTAAAGGGTTGAAATAAACCTAATAACGTGCCACCTGGATAGAAATTTTATAGATGAAAATGAACAAAAATGAAACAATATATTAGTTTTAATACAAATTTGTTTCATTCCTGATGAAAACTCCCTTTGTAAATTTCAGAAATGAGAATCGGTTTTCCGATTGTAAAAAGTATGTCGTTGTTTTGGAGGGAAATTGCATCTTAAATGAAATCTCCCTCCGCGATTTTTACCTTTATCGAACGAGCAACATTTTCCTGACTGCAAATTCATTTCCAGCATGTAGGTGATAAAAGTACACCCCGCTCGATAATCCGGTTGCATTGAAGGTTGTTTCATGCCTACCTCCTTCAATTTCCTCGTTGTTTATCAGCGTAGCAATTTCTTGTCCAAGCACGTTAAACACTTTAAGACTGACAACACTTTTACCTTGTAACTGATAACTTATAACTGTCACAGGGTTGAATGGATTAGGATAGTTGCTTGACAAAATAAAATCCTCTGTGTTTAATTCACTTTCCGATGAAATATCTTTGTGTGTTGTTTTAGAAACCGGTAATGCCGCATCAGGTGAACCATGAACAGTTGCAATATCAAGCTTCGTCGTTCCTCCATCGCTTGTGCCGGCAACAATCAACGCACATGTTGATGCGGCAGCAGCGATATTGTATGCAACATCATTTTTTGATGAAGCACTGTTGTAATCCCCTACCCACTCGGATGTTCCGTCCATCATTGCAAGTCTTTGGGTGATGTAATCAAATTTCTTTGTACTTCCTTGCTCACTTCCACCGGTGACAAATACAGCCGCTTCAGCATCACACGCGACGATTGAACGGGCATAATCATTCTTCCCACCATTATACCGTGCTTCCCATTGTTGAGCGCCGGAAGAATTATATTTCACTGTTGCATAATCATATTTCGTTACACTTCCTTCGCTCGCGCCAGTTACATAAACATTTCCACTTCCATCAAGTGTAAGTGCGTAGGCGGCATCGTTCTTATTCGCAAAACTGTTATACACACTCGCCCACTGTTGAACTCCGCCTGAATTGTACTTCACTGTTCCATAATCAAACTTGGTTGAACTTTCACTCGCACCGGTAACATACACATTTCCTGAACCATCAACCGTAACGGCAAAGCCATAATCTTTTTTGCTTGATTGATTATACCGTGAGGGCCATCCAGCAACCACCGAACCACCGCCCGCGCCTCCTGTATATTTCACTGTTGCATAATCAGTTTTCGTAATTCCGCCGTCGCTTTCCCCAGTCACGATTACGTTGCCGGAATTATCAACAACTAGCGCATATGCTTTATCCACTTTGTTACTCGATCCGTTGTATGTTGTTGCCCAAAGTTGTGTGCCGTTAGAAGTCGCATACGCTACAATCAAATAATCATTTTTTGTTGCAGTTCCGCCATCCGTCTCTCCGGCGATATAAACAACATCTCCGGCGGGTGAAAGTCCGATAGCGTATCCTGCTTCTTTCTTATTTACAGTACCGTTGTTATATCTTGCCGTCCAAAGTTCGTTTCCGAGCGGGTCGTACTTCACAGTGAGTGCATCCATTTTTGATGTACCTCCATCGCTTTCACCGGTTACATAAACATTTCCGCTTGCATCTACTGTAACCGCATACGCTTTATCATCTTTATTGACCGAACTGTAATTGTACCGTGATGACCAGAACTTATTTCCAAACGCATCATACTTAATTGTTACGTAGTCGAACTTCTTCCCTGTTCCGCCGTCGCTGTAACCGGCAACGTAACTGTTCCCCGCCGCGTCAACTGCGAGACTGTGCGCTAACTTCTTCGCAACTGTCGGAATTGCGAATCCAACATCCTCCGCTTTCTTGAGTGAATAATCGTACCGGTTTGTCCAATCAGCAATACTTGAAGTTGATGAAACATCATACGTGAATGTTTTATTATCAAGAAAGTCCGCCTCCGATGAATTATCAAACCGACCGAGAAGTATATAAGCAGAACCATCTCCTTTATTGATTCCCGCCGTCGCCGCAGTTCCGCCGTAGCCACTGCTTCCTCCCGATGCATCCCCGGTTGTCCACTGCATATCGCCATAGGTGAATCGGACATTATTCCCCACACCAATTGTCGCATCTGTCCCGTCGGTGATTGTCAATGTAAAAGTATTCACCTTGTCAGCGTGTTGATTGTTGTACCCGACACCGTTCCAAATGACTGACAAACTTGAAGAACCAAGAACATAATACACCAATCCACTCGATGCGCCGCGCGTATCAACATCAGCCCAAAAAGGAGCAATCATCGGTGAAGCAGAAACTGCCGGAAAGGTAGTTGGCGTAGCAGTTGCAACCGCCGAGCCGAAAGAAATATTACCGTTGTTATTGATGTACGCCTGCGTGTAAGAAGTTCCGTACAATGTAAAAGTAAAACCAAGATTGATGACTCCGCTCGACGCGTTGTCGTTCCTGTAATCCGGCGCGCTCGCTCCGCTGAACGGAACAACAGGCGTTGCAATCTTTCCCCACCAAGTTCCCCAACGATTGGCAGTTGCCGAAGCATATTCCTGAATCGTCCATAAATCCAAATCATTGGTTGGGTCAACACAGGTGTTTGTATAATCGCCCCAGCGATTTTCCGTACCTGTAAATTTCTTGTAGTACGTATTTTCACCGGCTTTCAACAATGCCTCATCACGCAGTGTGCTTGCGGCATCGGTAGAAGAACGATAAGAATAAGACGCACTTGCATATATCGAAGAAGAAAATTTTGAATATCCGAGAACTACTTCTTCACTGCTGTTGACGCCGATGCTTGGAAACGCGTAGAAGTTTGTATTCGTTGCGTCGTCCACTCTGCCACGCTGAACGATTGCACCCGCAGTTGAAACTTCCCACCATTGAACAGAACTGCGGGTTGTCGTTCCGCTTGCCGGCAAAAATATTGTGTGTGTCGTCCAGAGAGAACCATTTCTATAAACGACATTTTGAATGCGTGAATCGTTGGTAGCAATTTTATTTGCCGTTCCAAGTTGCGGTGCGAAATCAGTGCCGCTCGATGCGCCTTCCTGCCACGGGTTCGCTGTTACAACAAACGCGCCCGGAGTTACTACTTCCGAACCAACAGTTCCCGTAATTGTGTAGAGGCGTAAGTATCCGCTTCCACTTGAGTTGCCGTTCCAATCTTGAATGAGGTAAAGTGTTGTCAACGAATTATCAAACGTATGCGCAGGAACTTGAGTGCCGCCAAAACTCGCATCAAGCGCGACAAGCGTGTGTGTTGCCGCAACGTTTGCATACAAATCTGATTTCTTAAAAATATAAACATTGGAATTATCAAACGCCCCACCCATCGTGAACATGTTCACTTGCACAGCAATCCAATCCTTATTGAAACCGATGCTCGGATAATCAGCCCACGACAAATTACTTCCATGAGCATCAACAGAAAATAAATACCAAGTACCTGTCGGGTCGTTCGTTGCTGTTACTCCAATCAGGATGGCAGAATTTGCTTCCCACGCGTTCGCTACGCACGTGAACATCCACCGGTTGTTGTACGGGTCATACATAATTTTCGGGTCGAACGCGTCAGGCGTACCAAGCGTCGTCCAAAAACCATCGAGCGAAGCAGTGCTGACTGTTACTCCTGATTTATCCTGAATACGAACCTGAGAGTTTAATGTCGTCATCAAATGATTCACCCCGACAGCGCCATGGACATCAGGAGGAATAGAAGTGTTGTTATCGGGGAGCGCTTCAAAGTTCGCGGCTGTGGGTGGAGAGGGAGAATTGATTTCTGCAGGCGTGATAACTTCCGGCTGTGCAACATCGCTTGCATTTCCGGCATCGAACGGGACTGGAAGATTACGAGGAAGTTTATGTTTCTTCGGGACTTTCGCGTTCTTTGTAATTCCAATCGTCGAAACTGCGGATGCGGTTACTGCTTGTTGCCACGTAATTGTTGCACGCATGGCTTCTCTGCCGGATGTTCCGCTTAACGGTTGAGCATCAAGATGGAAAGAGAATAGGAAAATACAAATGCTTATTGGAAGCAAAAGATTTTTCAAGAGAAAAAATTTTTTGAAGAACATAGATACACCTTAAAGTAATGAGGTAACGAACGATTGATGATAACGTAATTTTAGGGAAAAGTCAAGGCATTTTATCTCATCAACAATATTTTTTTTGTATGAATTGA